>JAXEMQ010000156.1:0-10826 GCA_034099845.1 Faecousia sp. | reverse complement strand
AAGTATGATTGTGCCTTTGTGGATAATGAAATGCCTTATGGCAGAGTCCCGCAGGGACATCCGGTGATCGTAGATTATTTCTATCATGAGGAAATCCGTGGGACAGAGAATACCGGAAAAAGAAATCGCTAACTTTCAGTTTGGACCTTTGTTATGGGTACTGAATTTAATAGGAAATAATGCGTTTAGAAGGGGGTTTCAAATGAACCCCCTTTTGAACCCCCCGAATGGTACAATCGTTATGATTGTATCATTTTCTTTGTCCCAACGAATTCCTACGGCCATCCCACGGAAGAAGTGCTGTCCCGGCTGCGGGACGCGGAGATCAAAACCTTCCGCACGGATCTGCAGGGGGATATTCTCTTTGAATCCGACGGCAAACAGGTAATCGTAACCGTTTCCAGAAACAAGGATGCGGATGTATTCGGCGGCATCGGTAAAACCAGCACTCGGAAGGAGACCGAACCGGCTCCTGCTGCCCCCGCCGAAACCGGCCGGGATTATGTGGCAAATAAGAATACCAAAAAATTCCATTACCCAACCTGCTACAGTGCCGGACAGATCAAAGCCTCCAACCGCTGGGATTTCCACGGCACCCGGGAAGAGCTGATCGGCAACGGGTACGTTCCCTGTAAAAAGTGTTCACCCTGACAAATGGGTTGATAAACATGGTCACTTCCGTTATAATAGGGAAGATATGCGGCGTATATTGGAATAAGGAAGTGTTCCCATGAAATTCATCCGTCAAGGCTGCTGTGATTTTTACCGCCGGTTGGTGCGACTGCTGTTTGGTTTTGTCGCACTGTGGCTGTTTGTCAGCTCGCTGGTCTTTACCAGTTACCTGCCCTACAATGAAATATCCTGGATTTGCTCCGATTACACGGTTCTCCTGTGCCTGCTGTTTGCCGCGCTCTGCCTGGCACTACTACAATACCGGAAAATCCCGTTTCTTCAAAAAGGTCAGCAGGGAAAGCCTCTGCGAATTGCCCGGTGGGGGATGATCCTGTGTGCCGGTACCCTGGCCATCTGGTGGGTGAGCTTTGCCAGACTTCTGCCCCTGACCGATGCCAAATGGACCCGGGAGGCTTCCCTGGCCCTGCTTCAGGGAAGCTCCTATGGTTTTGAAAACGGCCACTATATGAGCATCTACCCCCACCAGTCCGGCCTTGCTCTTTTCCAGTATCTGCTGCTGTCGGTGTTCGGCCAGGACAACGTGATCTGTTTTCAGTATATCAACTGCTTTGCCTACATGGTAATTCTGTGGGCCATGGGGGAATTTTCCTATCTATTCGGCATGAAGGACCGGGGATGCCTGGCGGTAACGATTCTTGGCATCCTGTTTTATCCCTTGATGTTTTATGTAACCTTCGTCTACGGAACCCTTCTGGGTCTGGCTCTGTCCATGACGGGGCTGCTGCTGGCCATCCGGTTCTGTGAAAAAGGTGGCTGGCACCGGGCTGTTTTCAGCGCCCTGGCCCTCTCCCTGGCCGTGATGATCAAGCCCAATTATGAGATTTTTGTGGTGGGTGTTCTGCTGTATCTCGTCTACTCCGGCCTGATGAAACAAAACAAAGGGGTGCTTCTGCCGATTTTCCTGCTGCTTGTGGGTCTTATGGCGGCAACCAGGCTTCCCATCAAAATCATGGAGCAGCTTTCCGGCTGCACCCTGAACAATGGTTATCCCACCTCCACCTGGCTGGTGATGGGCCTGACGGATTGCGAGGAAACCTCTCCCGGCTGGTGGAACAACTACGCCAATGACACCTATGCCCAATCCGGGAAAAACGCGGTGATTCAAAATCAAATTGCCCTGGAAGATTTGAAAGCCATTCTCAGTGGCTATCTGCGCAACCCCTTCTCCTTTGTCCGGTTCCTGGTGCTGAAAAACGCCACCCAGTGGTGTGAGCCTCTGTTTCATGCCCTGTGGCTGAACAATGTGATGATGCTGTGCAACGAAACCCCCATGCCCCAATGGGCTCAGGAGTTTCTCTCCACCTCCAATCAGTATTATCTTGCCCAGGGTCTCAGTGTTTTGCAGAGCCTGATCTACGGCGGTCTGGTGCTGTGGGCCTGGGTGCCAAGTCCCGAAACCAGGAAAGACAGTGAGGATCTGCTGGCCGTGATCCTGCTGGGGGGCTTCCTGTTTCACTGCTTCTGGGAGGCCAAGGGTCAATACACCATGCCTTACTATGTGCTGGTATTCCCTCTGGCCAAGTTGGGTTATGAGCGGCTGAAGCTGCATTCCGCGGATTCAATACGGGAAAGCTGCACCCCCCTTTCCGGCAAGGTTCGGTGGCTGATGCCCCTTTTGGCCCTGCTGGCGGCGCTGCTGATGGCCTACGCCATGAGAGAGCCCCTGAAGGAAACCCTGGAGATGTACAAAGAGATTATGTAACTTCAAAACCCTCTGAAAATCCCACGCAGGCCTGAACCGCGTGGGATTTTCTCTTTCTTTTTTGAGAAAAAAGTGGTATGATAGGGAATAGAAAATACAAAAAGGAGCCTTTTCCCATGAAGCTACTGATTATCAACCCCGGCTCAACCTCTACCAAGGTAAGCTATTTTGAGGACGAAAAAAATGTATACACCGAGAGCATTTTTCACGATGCCCCGGAGCTTTTGAAATATCCCACCACCAATGACCAGATGCCCATGCGCAAGCAGGTGATTCTGGACTTTCTGCGCTCCCACGGCATGACCCCCGGGAACATGGATGTGTTTGTAGGCCGGGGGGGCTGCGCCTTCTCCCAGGGAAGCGGTGTCATGACCATTGACCGTCAGCTGGTTCTGGACACCGCCGCAGACAAGGGCGGCTCCGATCACCCTGCCAAGCTGGGTGTGATGCTGGCCTACGAGCTGGGCACCGCCTGGGGAAAGCCCATGTACACCGTAAACCCCACCAATGTGGACGAGCTCTGCGACTATGCCCGGCTCACCGGCATTGCCGGTCTCTACCGCCGGGCCCAGACCCATGTGCTGAATCAGAAGGGCATTGCCGCCATCCACGCCAAAAGCCTGGGAAAGCGGTATGAGGAGCTGAACCTGATTGTCTGCCATGTGGACGGCGGCATCACCGTCACCGCCCACAAAAAGGGAAGGATGATCGACAGTACCGAGGGGGCCGGCGGCGACGGACCCTTTACCCCCACCCGGCTGGGCTCCATTCCCATCATGGAAGTGCTGCAGTATCTGGACGAAGGCCACACAACAGAACAGATGCGGGCCATGCTGTCCCGTTCCGGCGGCTTTGTCAGCCACTTCGGCACCTCTGACGCGGCAAAGATCCACGCCCTGGTGGAAGCAGGGGACAAAAAGGCCCGGACCATCTGGAACGCCATGGTCTACCAGCTGTGCAAATCCATCGGCGCCATGGCAGCGGTGCTGGAAGGGAACGTGGACGGCATTCTGCTCACCGGCGGCCTGATGCGCTACGGGGATATTCTGGAAGGGGTGAAAACGCGCTGCGGCTGGATTGCCCCCATTGCCGTCTATCCCGGCGAATGCGAGCAGGAGGCCATGGCAAACGCCGTTTTGGAAGTTCTCCGGGGAGAGAAAGCCCCCCATACCTACACCGGAAAGCCCGTTTTTCAGGGCTTTGATTGGGAAACGTAACAAAACTGGTTTCAGGCAAGGAGGGATTCTATGCTCATTTTTTCCACCAAACCCATACTGACCGCCGCGGCGGTGATTCCCGCCATTGTTCTGCTGGTAAAAATCTACAAGGCCGATAAGCTGGACAAGGAACCTCTGGGGATTTTGATCGCGTTGGTGTTCTGGGGCGCCGTGTCCACAACCCTGGCGGTGTTCACCGAAGAAGTGGGCACCGGCATTCTGGATGCCCTGTGGCCGGAGGACAGCCTCCTTTACCGGGTGCTCATGTACTTTGTGGTGGTGGGGCTTTCCGAGGAAGGGTTTAAGTACCTGCTCCTGAAGCGGCACACCTGGCGCTCTGCCGCCTTTAACTGCCAGTTTGACGGTGTGGTCTACGCCACCGCCGTGAGCCTGGGCTTTGCCCTGTGGGAGAACATCGGCTACGTAGCCATGTACGGCATGGGCACCGCCCTGGTTCGGGCCGTCACCGCCGTGCCGGGCCACGCCTGCTTCGGCGTTTTCATGGGCGCTTTCTACGGCATGGCCAAGCGGTATTCCAATTACGGCTGTGAGGCCCAGTCCAAACGCTGCCGGCATTTGGCCGTGCTGCTTCCCACGGTGCTCCACGGCTTTTACGATTTTATCGCCACCTCCGAAAGCAGGTTTTCCGAATGGGTATTTCTGCTTTTCGTGATTGTGCTGTTCCTTATTACCTCTCGGATGGTAAAGAATCTCTCCCGGGAAGACCGGTATATCCGGTGAAAACAGCTTAAAAAACTCCCTTTGCGATTTTTTCGCAAAGGGAGTATCTATTCTCTCTTACTTCACCTGGCTGGAAGAGCGCAGGGTTACATCGTGGTAGCCGCCCTCCACAATGGAGACGGAGGAGACCAGGGTCAGCTTGGCATCCCGCTGCAGGTCGGGGATGTTGGTAACGCCCACATTGCACATGGTGGAACGGACCTTGTAGAGGGAGGCCTCCACATTGTCATGGAGGGGACCGGCGTAGGTGACGTAGGAATCCACGCCCTCCTCAAAGCTCAGCTTGGCGGAGCCGCCCAGGTCATAGCGCTGCCAGTTCCGGGCACGGTTGGAGCCCTCGCCCCAGTATTCCTTCATATACGCGCCGTTTACCATAATCTTGGGGGTGGGGCCTTCGTCGAACCGGGCGAAGTAACGGCCCAGCATCAGGAAATCCGCGCCCATGGCCAGGGCCAGGGTCATATGGTAATCGTGGACAATACCGCCGTCGGAGCAGATGGGTACATACACGCCGGTCTCTTTAAAGTACTGGTCTCTGGCCGCGGCAACCTCGATAAGGGCCGTTGCCTGGCCCCGGCCGATGCCCTTGGTTTCCCGGGTGATGCAGATGGAACCGCCGCCGATGCCCACCTTCACAAAGTCCGCGCCGGCTTCCGCCAGGAACCGGAAGCCGTCCCGGTCCACCACGTTGCCCGCGCCGATTTTCACGGTGTCGCCGTAGGTCTTGCGGACCCACTCAATGGTCTTCTTCTGCCAGCAGGTGTAGCCCTCGGAGGAGTCGATGACCAGCACATCCACGCCGGCCTCCAGCAGAGCGGGAATCCGCTTCTCGTAGTCACGGGTATTGATGCCCGCGCCCACCAGGTAACGCTTCTGACTGTCCAGCAGCTCCAGGGGATTGGCCTTGTGGGAGGCGTAGTCCTTCCGGAATACAAAGTACATCAGGTGGTCGTTGGCATCCACAATGGGCAGGCTGTTGAGCTTGTGGGCCCAGATGATGTCGTTGGCCTCCTTCAGGGTGGTTTCGGCGGGAGCGGTAACAAGCTTCTCCCGGGGGGTCATAAAGGAAGCCACCTTCTCGTTTACATCCATCCGGCTGACCCGGTAGTCACGGCTGGAAACGATGCCCAGCAGCTTTCCGCCCGACGTGCCGTCATCGGTGATGGCCACGGTGGAGAAGCCGTTCTTCTCCTTCAGGGCCAGAACATCTGCCAGGGTGTTGTCCGGGGTCAGATTGGATGCGGAGGTAACGAAACCGGCTTTGTGGTGCTTGACCTTGGACACCATGGCCGCCTGGCTCTCAATGGACTGGGAACCGTAGATAAAGCTGATGCCGCCTTCCTTGGCCAGAGCGATGGCCAGGGTATCGTTGGAGACGGACTGCATCACGGCAGAGGTCAGGGGAATATTCAGGCTGATGGGGCACTCCTCCTGTCCCTTCCGGAACTTGACCAGGGGAGTTCTCAGGGATACCTTATCGGGGATGCAATCCTCGGACGTATAGCCGGGAACCAGAAGATACTCGCTGAAGGTGTGGCTGGGTTCGGGATAATAGTAAGCCATTGGAATCGTTCCTCCTTGATTTGATTCTTTATGTAAAGATGTTCATCATGCTGACTGATCAAACGGTTTTTCCGTCGCCCTGGTCCAGAACGGGAACCACTTCCTGGCCCTCCTTGGAGAAGTGCCGGAAATTGCCCATCACCTGACTGACCTGGCTCATAATGGCAAAGGTGTGGGGGTAACGCTCCACAATGCCGGAAAGGGCGGCCACCTGGGTATTGTTGACCACACACATCACAATGCTGACCTCCCGCCCGTTGTACATACCCTTGGCCGGAAACGCCGTAGCGGTGTGATGGAGTTTTTCGATGATCTCTTTGCTGAGCGCCTCCGGGGAATTGGTGACGATTTCAAACCGGACCGCGCTGCGGCCGTTTTTCAGGAACCGCTCCGCCATATTGGAGGAGGCGAAGCTGTAGAGAATGCACAGCAGCACCGGCTCCATCTTGTAATCATAGACAAAGTAGCTGGCAATGGCCACCATGGCATTCATAGCAAAGCTCAGACCGAACACACTTTTTTCCGGGTTTTTGCTGTGAATGATGGCTGCCACAAAATCCGTACCGCCGGTGTAGGCGCTGGCCTTGATCAGAATGGAATAGAGAAAGCCCATGATGATGCCGGCCGTCAGAGGTCCCAGAATCCGGCTGGTGCCGTTTTCCGTGGCATAGGCAAAGGCGGAAAGATCCACCCGGTCCAGCACCAGAAGACCCAGGGAGAAAACCATGACATACACCATGCTTCTCACCGCCAGGGGCCTGCTGACCTTGAAGAATACCAGAACCGCCAGGGGGATATTGACCACCAGGCTGAGATAGCCCACGCTGATACCGCTGACATACTGGATCATGGTGCAGATGCCGTTGATCCCCGAAGGGGCGAACTGGTTGGGAAACACGAAAAGCTCATAGTTGAGAGCCGCCAGCATTGCCGCGAAAGCAATGACAAAATAGGTCCAAATAAGCTTAATATTTCGCATTTTTCTTCCTTTTCACAATCATTCATTGTTTATTTTTCAAGAAGAAGGATGCTTCTTGATTAATTACTATAGCATACCA
The DNA here is from genome assembly GCA_034099845.1 of Faecousia sp. Taxonomy (GTDB): domain Bacteria; phylum Bacillota; class Clostridia; order Oscillospirales; family Oscillospiraceae; genus Faecousia. The sequence continues at coordinate 3,852 of JAXEMQ010000156.1, read as the reverse complement.
AAAAACAGGGGTCAAGCTTTTTTGCGGAAAGATCCGTATAACTTTCCCCGGAAAATGACGTTCTTTTTGTGTATTGTTTCCATGGTGCGGACAGCCCGCAGGGCTTCTGTTTCCTGCCCCCATTTCCCCGGAAAACGAACATTTTTCCCGGGCCGGATTTTTGCCCCTTTTGCGGAAAAAAACGGAGAAAAACCGGCGGCTTTTCCCTGGAAAACCTGTGCATAACTTTGCTTGTAATTTGGGCGGAAATGTGCTATAATCCAGGATGAAATATTGTGCCCAAAAAAGCCTTTTCGGCCTGTTCCGGGCAATGGAAAAACAGACAGAGAGGAGTCCAATATGTATTCATCCGCCTACGTTTGGGCCAAGATTCTGAATCATATGGAGGAACGGCTGGGTGCCGTTACCGTATCCGCCTGGTTCGATGACGCAGAGATTGTGGAGCTCAATGAAAACAACCTGATTCTCTATTCACCCTCGGACTTCCGCCGGGAAATCATCAGCCGCCGGTGCACCGAATATATTCAGGACGCCCTGAAGGAAATTTTTCATTCCGATGCCAAATTGCTGGTTTTCGGCGACGCAGAACGGGAAAACTATCTGAATAAGGGCAAGGCCGCGTCCACCAGTATGGACTTTAATCCCCAGTTCAGCTTTGACAATTTTGTGGTGGGTCCTTCCAACCGGTTCGCCCACAGTGCGGCCATTGCCGTATCCAAAACCCCGGGACAGGTGTATAACCCACTGTTTATCTACGGTCCCGCCGGCGTAGGCAAGACCCATCTGCTCTATGCCATTGCCAACGGCATCCGCAAGCAGAATCCCAATGCCAACATCGTCTACATCAAAGGCGACGAGTTTACCAATGAGCTGATTGCCGCCATCGCCAACGGCAAAAACATCGAATTCCGGAGCAAATACCGGGAAAGCGACCTGTTCCTCATCGATGATATTCAGTTTATCGCCGGTAAGGAATCCACCCAGGAGGAATTCTTCCATACCTTCAACAAGCTCTACGAGGAGCACAAGCAGATCGTCATGACCTCCGACCGGAAGCCCAGCGATATGCTGACCCTGGAGGACCGGCTGCGGACCCGTTTTGAATGGGGCCTTCTTGCCGACATCCAGCCCCCGGATTACGAAACCAGAATGGCCATTCTCAAAAACAAGGCAAAGAGCCTGGGACTGACCCTTTCCGATGATGTGCTCAACTACATTGCCGTCAACGTGACCAACAACGTCCGGCAGCTGGAGGGCACCGTCAAGAAGATCCTTGCCTACCGGGATCTCAACAATATGCCCCTGGATCTGCCCAACGTAAGCCGGGCCATTGACGATATGTTCAAGTCCGAAGGCAACGCCCTGCCCACCCCCAGCCTGATCATCAGTCAGGTTTGCAAGTTCTACTCCGTGGACGAAACCGTGCTCCGGGGTACCCTGAAAAACAAGGGCGTGGCCGAGGCCCGGCAGACCGCCATGTATCTGATCCGGAAGCTCACCAATCTCAGCCTGCCCGACATTGGCCGGGAATTCGCCAAGGATCACTCCACGGTGCTCTACGCCATCCGGAAGGTGGAGGTGGCCCTGAAAAACGGGGACAAGACCGTCCAGGAGAACATCCAGACCATCACCGCCAACATCAATGCCTGTCTTTAACCGGGGGAAGGGTTCTTCGGACGATCCGATCAATGCCTGATGCACTCCCAAAAAGCGCCTTTTGCACTCCAAAATTTATCCACAGGGGCTGTGAAATGTGAAAAGACAACCTGTGGAAAAAGTATGGGGAAATATCGCGCCTTTGGGGGCTGTGGAAAGAAGAAAAGCTATCCACACAGGGTTGTGGAAAAAATGGATGGATTTGCCTAGACAGAATTCGGGTTATCCACATAAATTTCCCCTACTGCGACTGTTACTACCAAAAAGATTATCTGGATATATATATCTATATCTTATTCAAAGAAAGGAAGTTTTCCATGCGCTTTACCTGTGAAAAAAACGCACTGCTGCAGGGACTCAATGTAGCCTCCCGGACGGTGGCCGTAAAGAGCAGCCTGAGCCTGATTGAAGGCATTCTCTGCAAGGCAGGTCACGGCATTTCTCTCACCGGCTACAATATGGAAACCGGTATTACCTGCGATATTGACGCCGATGTGGTGGAACCGGGCTCCTGCATTCTGCCTGCCCGTCTCTTTGGCGACATTATCCGGCGTGTGCCGGAGGGCCCCGTCACCGTGGTGGTGGAGGAAACCCAATATAAGGTGTCCATCCGGGCGGGCTTTGCCTCCTTTACCATTTCCGCCGAAAGCGCCGAGGATTATCCGGAATTGCCCGACGTGAACGACGGCCGGCCCATTCTGATTCCCCAGAACAAGCTGAAGGAGCTGATTTCCGGCACCATTTTCGCCGTGGCCGACAATCAGGCCCGGCCCATCCACAATGGCGTGAAATTTGAGGTTTCCGATTCCGCCGTAACCGCCGTGGCAGTGGACGGCTTCCGTCTGGCAAGAAGGACCTACCATCCCGAAGAGGGCCTGGGCAGAGAGATGAACTTTGTGGTTCCCTCCCAGGGTCTGAAGGAGCTGGAAAAAATCCTGACGGATACGGAGGAAAGCGCTTCCTTCCTGCTGGGCAGCAAGCATATTCTGTTCCAGGTAGGCTCCGCCACCCTGGTTTGCCGGCTGCTGGAGGGGGAATTTTTGGATTGGCGCCGGGTGGTTCCCAGCGGCAGCCCCATTAAGCTGGTTGCCAATGTGGGGGATCTGGCCTCCAGCGTGGAGCGTGTGGGTCTCATCGTATCCGAAAAGAACAAGAGCCCCGTGCGCTGCGTGTTTTCCAATCAGGAGGTTCTGATGCGCACCAGCAATACCATCGGCGCGGCGGAAGACAAATGCGCCTATGCCGGTGACGGCAAGGAAACGGAAATCGGCTTTAATGTCCGCTATCTCATTGACGCGTTGCGGGCTGTGCCCAGCGAGGAGGTCACCCTGGAGCTGACCAACGGCTTAAGCCCCATTGTGCTGACGCCGGTGGATGACAAGCATGATTTTGCCTATATGGTTCTGCCTGTCAGAATCAAGAACGGCTGATGGGAGAATACCGATGAAGGTTACTGTCAAAAAGAAGAATACCGCCGCGCCGCTGACCATTGAGACGGAATACATCAAGCTGGAAGCGGCCCTGAAATACGCCAGTCTGGTTGCCACCGGCGGTGAGGCCAAAGGGGTAATCCTGGATGGGCTGGTCACCGTCAACGGGGAGGTTTGCACCATGCGGGGCAAAAAGCTCCATGAGGGAGATACCTTTTGTTTTCAGGGCCAGAGCTTCATAATTCACAGCAATGCATCTGATTGAGCTGGAACTGCGGGGTTTTCGGAATTACCGGCAGGAAGTGTTCCGGTTTGACCAGGGGGTGAATCTGATCGTGGGCAGCAATGCCCAGGGAAAGACCAACCTTTTGGAAGCAATCGGCTTTTTGGGCAGCGGTAAGAGCTTCCGCACCCAGAAAAACGGGGAAATGGTCCGCTTTGACGGGGAGTTTGGAGAGATTACCGGCCAGGTTTCCTCCCAGGGAAGAGAGCAGAATATCCGCTGGCTGCTGTTTCCGGGAAGACCCAGGCAGCTTTGGCGCAACGGGGCCAAAAAGAAAAGCGCCGCGGACATAACCGGCGTGCTTCCCTCGGTGCTGTTCTGCCCGGAGGATCTGATGATTCTCAAAAGCGGCGCCTCCGCCAGACGAAGACTGGGGGATACGGTGCTGTGCGCCCTGCGGCCAAATTATGAGGCGGCGCTGACGGAATACAACCGGATTCTGGAACAGAAAAGCCGGATTCTGAAGGACAGCCATGAAGACAT
>JAXEMQ010000144.1:0-10753 GCA_034099845.1 Faecousia sp. | reverse complement strand
TAGCCCAGCTCGGTCAGGGTCTTGATCTGCTTCTCGGCGTTGGCGGTGAAGTTCACGCCGTCAGCGTGGTAGATCTTCTTGGCAATGGCCTCGATCTTCTCCTTGATGGAGCAGTCCAGCTCGTAGGCGAAGGTGAAGTCGTTGGGCTGTTCGCACAGACGGACAACTTCCTTAGCCAGCTCGATGCCGCCTTCGCCGCCCTTGCCCCAAACCTCGGACAGAGCAACGTTGACGCCCAGCTCCTTGCACTTGGTCTCGATGAGCTTCAGCTCGGCCTCGGTGTCGGTGGGGAAGCGGTTGATGGCGACCACGCAGGGCAGCTTGTAAACCTGGGTGATGTTCTCCACATGACGCAGCAGGTTGGGCAGGCCCTTCTCCAGAGCCTCCAGGTTCTCCTTGCCGGTCTCGGCCTTGGGCACGCCGCCGTTGTACTTCAGGGCACGGACGGTGGCAACCAGCACCACGCAGTTGGGCTTCAGGCCGGCCATGCGGCACTTGATGTCCAGGAACTTCTCGGCGCCCAGGTCAGCACCGAAGCCGGCCTCGGTAACGGCGTAGTCACCCAGCTTCAGAGCGATCTTGGTAGCGGTAACGGAGTTGCAGCCGTGGGCAATGTTGGCGAAGGGGCCGCCATGTACGAAAGCGGGGGTATGCTCCAGGGTCTGAACCAGGTTGGGCTTCAGGGCATCCTTCAGCAGAGCGGCCATAGCGCCCTGAGCGTTCAGGTCACCGGCGGTGACGGGCTTGCCGTCCCGGGTGTAGGCAACCACCAGGCGGGCAAGGCGGGCCTTCAGGTCGTTGATGTCGGAAGCCAGGCACAGAACGGCCATAACCTCGGATGCAACGGTGATGTCGTAGCCATCCTCACGGGGCACGCCGTTGGTCTTGCCGCCCAGGCCATCCACGACGAAGCGGAGCTGACGGTCGTTCATATCCACACAGCGGCGCCATACGATCTGACGGGGGTCGATATTCAGAGCATTGCCCTGATAAATGTGGTTGTCCAGCATAGCGGCCAGCAGGTTGTTGGCAGCGCCGATTGCGTGGAAGTCACCGGTAAAGTGCAGGTTGATGTCCTCCATGGGGACAACCTGCGCGTAGCCGCCGCCGGCAGCGCCGCCCTTAACGCCAAACACAGGTCCCAGGGAGGGCTCACGCAGGGCAACGATGACATTCTTGCCGATCCTCTTCAGGCCGTCGGCCAGACCAACGTTGGTGGTGGTCTTGCCTTCGCCGGCGGGAGTGGGGTTGATGGCGGTAACCAGGACCAGCTTGCCGTCGGGCTTGTCGGCCATGTCCTTCAGAATGTTGTAGTCAACCTTTGCCTTGTACTTGCCGTACTGCTCCAGATACTTCTCGTCCACACCGGCGGTCTTGGCGACCTCGGTAATGGGCTGCATGACGGTTTCCTGTGCGATTTCGATGTCAGTTTTGAATCCCATGTTAATCAATCTCCTTGTATTGTGTAATCGGCACCCTGCCGTTGGAATGGCCCGGGTACATACAGGACTTATGCGGGTCGCCGTTGGGGTGACTCTCCGCACGCTTGCATTCGGTACTTAAGTACCGAATGAAGCATATCACTTTTTTATTCCAATGTCAATAGGATACAAAGATTTCCCCCGTATTTTTGCAAGTTTTTCCAGAGAAAATTTATCCTTATTTTTGTGCATGGTTTTTGTTTCAATCGATATTTTAAGGGCGATATATTGCTGTTTATGTCATTTTGTCTTCATAAGTGGCGGTTTTGCCCTTTGGAATTCCCCCTCGTTTTTGTGCAAAGCGGGCAAAACACCGGTTAGACAGCAAAAAGCCGGCCGCCTCACAGGAGGCGGCCGGGGTAATCATTCCGCGTACTTGCCCTTATAAACCCATTTCTTGTAGATAAGGTTTACCAGGAAGCTGCCCAGCAAGCCAAAGGCGATGCCCAGCACCAGGCTCACCAGCACATCGGTGGGATAATGGACATACAGGTAGAGTCTGGAAAAGGCGATGAGTATGGCCAGCACCGTTGCTGGGATGCCCATGCGCTTATCATGGAGCAGCAGCACCGTACAGGCTTCAAAGGAAGCAATGGTGTGTCCGGAGGGGAAGGAAAAATCATGCTGCGCGGATATGAGCAGTGATATTTCCCTTCCGAATTCCTGCAGCTGGAAATCGTATGGACGGATACGGGCTACCAGGGGCTTCAGGGTGATGTTGCACACCACCAGCCCCAGAACCAGGGCCATACCCATGGAAAAGCCGGTTTTGCGGTATTTGGCAAAGAACAGCAGCAGAACCGCGATTCCGATCCAGAACACGCCGCCGTCACCGAACAGGGTGACAATGGGCATTGTTTTGTCCAGGAAGGCACACTGCATGGTTTCCTGGATCCAGTCCAGGATGGGCAGATCAAAGGATACCGCCGCGGAGTTTAGCATGGTTTGCAGCGCCGTGAACATAGCATCTCCTCTTTTCATTTTGGGGCGGCGGCTTTCCGCAGCCGCCCCATTATTTCTTATTCCGTTGCCTCGGTGGATTCTGCCGTCTCAGTTGTTGCCTGAGCGGCTTCGGAAGCGTCCTCAAACAGAGGATACAGGGTCATGGGCTCCAGAGTGGTGCCGTCGGGGATTGTAACCTTACCGTTTTCATCAGGCGTAAAGACGATGGTCAGCTCCTTGCGGCCGCCCTCGTTGCTCTCCTTATACCAGCCGGAGAAGACCTTGCCTTCCGGCGCGGACAGCACCGGCGTGGTCAGCACCGACTCATCGGTCCGGAAGAAATCGTCCACCAGGGTCGTGCCGTTGTTGTCAATGAAGGTCAGCCGTACCTTGCCCACAGGCTTGGTCACATCCTCGTTGGTCATGCCGTAGCACTTCCAGGCTCCGTTGCTCTTCCGGAAGAACACCGCCTGATCAACGGTGAAGTCCTTGGTGTTGCCGTCCTTCAGGGTCACGTTGATCACAACCTTACCCCGGGCGGAGAACAGATCATCGGAATACTTGCAGTAATCGGTGACGGATTCGCTGGTGAACCGATGGCCCCGGTCGGTGTTCATCCACAGCTCGCTGCCGATCTTCAGGATGTCCGCATAGGCATCGGAGTTGGTATCGTAATACTTGGCCAGGGAGGCCCGGGCGCCGGAGGCATTGATCATGAACTCGGCATAGGCCTTCAGAGCGCCGATGACACATTCCTCCTCTTCGGAGGTGATGGTGTTGGCCTCGGTCTGCTCCATAAACATGCCCTTTTCCTCATCGTAGGTCACGGGCATCTCTGCGCCGGTCTGATCCTTCACGGTGACGGTGGGCTTGACCATGAGGCCATCGATGCGCTGGATGCAGGTCTTTGCACCGGTGGTGCCGATGGGCAGGAACTCCTCAGCGGAGGTGGAGGTGATCTGGATGGTAAAGCTATCGTCCAGGGCAACGCCATTGACATAAGCGGTATGTCCATCCACCTTCTGGATGAGGTAGCCATCCTCTCTTGCAAAGAACAGCTCTACCTTGCCAAACTGCCAATCGGGGATGTCAGTCTTCTTTTCCTGCTTGCCTTCCAGGGTAAAGGAGGCGATTCGCTCATCCCCCAGCTTGACAAAATATTTCTTGTCGCCGGACAGGCCTGCGGAGGTTTCCACAAAGGTCAGGGGGTTATCTCCCACCTTTTCGGTCATGTAGGCAACAAAGGCATCCTTTCCTTCATAGGCGGTATCCTGAATGCCCGCCAGATCGTAGAGCTTGCCCCAGTCGGGAGCTCCAAACAGCTCGTCAAATACCTCCTGGCACTTGACGGTGGGCTGGGCTGCCTCGTAATCCACCAGCCAGTTATCCAGCCAGTTGAGTCCCAGGAAGGTGCCGCCCGCAAAAATGGCGATAAACAGGAAATACAGGGTATAGAAAATGATGGAATCCAGATGGGGGCCTTTTTTCTGGGGCTTTGCCACCTGGCCGCGCTGCATATTGGGATAGGGGTTCTGGGGACGCTGGCCGCCATAGGGTGCCTGCTGGGGTCTTCCCCCATTGGGCGCAGGCCGCTGGCCGTTCGGCACAGGCCGCTGCTGGGCTCCGCCCCCCGGAGTCTGGGGACGGGCCTGGGGCATCTGGGCCTTCGCTGCCTCGGAAGCGCTCTGGTGGGGCTTATACACCTGGCGGGGCGCCTCCTGCTCGGGAGCGGGAGTGCTGGACCGCGCGGCGCGGTTCTTTGCTTCAAATTTTCCCTGATACATTTTCCGCGCCCCCTTTACTTAACCATCCAGAAGTCAGGCATTCTTCTGGGCTCAGACTGCAGAACGGAATAGCTGTTGATCATCTGGACCTGCCCGGCTTCGCCGTAGCGGCCCTCGGTATCCCGATAATACATGATGGAGGAGGAACCGCCGTCCATGTTGCAGGCATTGACCGCGCCGTACTCCTGGAGAATATCAATAATATCCTTATAGGTAGCGCCGATGGAGCCTGCCTGGCGGCCGTCCGCGCAGACAAAGATCACCGCGCCGTCCGCCCGCTGGCCCATGGCGGTACGGGGATTGTATCCGGAGTTGCCAGAGTAGACCTCCTGGTTCACCTCGCCGTTGATAATCAGCACGGGGCCGAACTCACAACCGTCCCGGATATTCTGCTCAACAGCCTGGGAAGCGGTCATGCTCTTGGCAACCACCATCTTGTCATCCTTGTTGAAGCCGCAGAAGCCCTCTTCCGGAACCATACCCTTGTAAATGTCGGATACCACCTTGCCGCCGGAAACCGTCAGGCCTGCGGGAATAGAGCCCACGGTGGCATTGGCGGTGCCGTCATCGTTGAAGGCGCCGGCATTCACCACAGCGGTAATATCCGGATACTGATCCATCACCTGATTCAGCCGGATACCGGGATTGCTCTCGGAAAAGCCGGAAGCGTTGGAGCCGTTGTGCTCATAGGAAACGCCCAGGCTCACCCGGGCAGGGTCCCGGACAATCATAATGTGGGCATTGAAGGTCTTGCCCTTATATTCCTCAATCCGGATGCCGTCGGCATAGTTATCCCATTCGTGGCTGTCGCCGGAAGCGACGGCGCCGCCGCGATTGATGACAATCTGGTCCAGGTCGGTGGTTTCTTCCGTCATCTGGCCCTTACCGGCATTGCGGATCTCATCCACCGCTTCCTCTCCGATGAACAGGGCAGGGATCCACTTGGTGGCGCTGGGCTCCAGCAGGGACATGGTCAGCACCCGCTTGGCCTCTTCAGAGGGACCGTCAAAAATGTGCCGCATAACAAGCGTCAACGCGCCCACCACCAGGAAGATGATGGTGAACAGCAGCAGGAAGAACCGGCGAATGATCCGGCCCAGAAGCCCGCTGCCCTTTTTCTTGGGGGGCTTCACGGAAACATTGGCCTGATTGGGATACCCGGTGTTTTTCCCGGGGCCCTGGGGAGTTACTTTATCTCGCATGACAAATACCTCACTGGTCGTTTTTGGATACGGCAAAGACCCAGCGCTGCTGGATCGTATAGCTCAGGAAATACAGGCACACCATCACAATGACGTACCACAATGTACGGACCCCGCCGGCTGTTTCACTGATCCGCAGCAGTCTGAACAGTCCGTTGGTAAGCAGCATCTGGGCAGCCATCTGGGGCACCGCCAGCAGATAATAGCGCAGCATGGCTTTCCCTGTCTTCACGCCCGATTGGAACACCAGCTTTTTGTTCAGGAAGAAGTTGAGCAGGGAAGATACCACTCTGGCGCCCACATAGGGAACCGTGGCATGAACCGCGGCTGCCGCGCCCCGAAGGGCCCAGTCGAGAAGGGCAAACATTCCCGTATCCACGCAGGCGCAGACCGCGGAAGAAAGGGTATAGCGGAAGAAATGGGCAAGAATCAGCTTGTAAATCCGCCAGGAATCCTTGATGGCATGGAAATGGGAGCTTTTGTTCTCCTCAATATACACCGTGCGGATGGCCAGCTCCTCATAGGGAATGCCCATGGTCTTCATGGCCAGCAGCATATTGGTTTCGTACTCAAACCGGTCGCCGTAAACCGCCAGGAATTTTTCAACCGCGTCTCTGGGGATTGCCCGCAGACCGGTCTGGGTATCGGACAGGGTCATGCCGCAGAAGAGCTTAAAAACCAGAGAGGTGGTGTGATTGCCGAACCGGCTTCTGGCGGGCACCTCGGGGCCGGTGAAGTCCCGGCAGCCCAGCACCACATTCCCGGTTTCCAGCATCCGCCGGCAGCAGGCTCTGGTATCCTCCGGGTGGTGCTGGTTGTCACCGTCCACGGTGACAACGCCCAGGCCCTGGGGTCGGTTTTCCAGGAACCAGGCAAAGGCCGTTTTCAGCGCCGCGCCCTTGCCCCGGTTCACCTCATGGTGCAGCAGGGTGATCTCTTTATGCTTCTGCGCCGCGTTTTGGAAACGGGGCAGGTTTTCCGGCTTGGAGCCGTCATTCACCAGAATAATATCCGTAAAACCATATTCCAGGAGGCCGTCGATTACGGCATCCAGCTTTTCGTCCGGGTCCAGAGAGGGCAGAACCACGGAAACCTGAGAAAGATCCAGCATAGATACGCCTCTTTTTTCGAATTTCTTGATAATAGCATGGTTATCTCACGGTATTATAGCATATTCCTTTCATTTTGCAAAGTGGTTTCTCAAAGTTTAAGAAATATTTCCGTTTTTCACAGGTTTCTCCTATTTTTCCCCTGGGCGCCGGAGCAATCCCCGCCTTTTTCTGGGAAATGTGTGACGAAGGGCAAACGCGGCTGCCTGCCGTATTTCTCATTTCCCGATCCGCCCTCGCTTGACTTTTTTGTGACAAATCTCCTATAATGTAATAAAAAAAGCATCCGGGAGGACGGACCATATGAAAACCACCGTCAGACAGCTTCCATATTCCGAAGTTCAGGCGCTGCCTCTGCCCCCTCACCAGGCTCCCCGAAAGCCCGGCATCGCTCTGCGCACCCTCATCTATGGGCTCAGCGGTTTTGCCCTGGCCGGAACCGGCTTTCGCTGCGAAACCAACGAGCTGTCCGCCATTCCGGCGGATCAGCCCTGCCTGATTTTTATGAACCACTCCTGCTTTCTGGATCTGTCCATTGTCAGCAGGCTGTTTTATCCCCGGCCCTATGCCATCGTGTGCACCAGCGACGGCTTTGTGGGGATGGGCGGCGCCATGGAGCACCTGATGCGTGCCATCGGCTGCATCCCCACCCGGAAATTCGTCACCGATCTGCAGCTGGTGCGGGATATTGAGTACTGTCTGAAAACCCTGAAAATCAGCGTGCTCATGTACCCGGAGGCCAGCTACTCCTTTGACGGCACCGCCACGCCTCTGCCCAGGAAAATGGGAGTGCTGCTAAAAAAGTTCGGCGTTCCCCTGGTGATGGTGTCCACCCAGGGCGCCTTCTCCCGGAACCCCCTATACAACGAACTGAAGGTGCGCAAAGCCGTCCCCGTATCCGCCAGTGTCCGCTGTCTGTACACCGCAGAGGAAATCAAAGCGAAAACCGTGCAGGAGCTGTCCGACGGGCTGGACAAAGCCTTCACCTTTGACCACTTCCGGTGGCAGAAAGAGCAGAAGCTCTCCATCACCGATCCCACCCGGGCGGACGGTCTGCACCGGATCCTTTACAAATGTCCCCACTGCGGCGCCGAAGGAACCACCCTGGGCAGGGGTGACCGGCTGACCTGCGGAAGCTGCGGCAAAGAATGGATCCTTACGCCCCTGGGCCAGCTGGAGGCCACGGACGGGAACACGGAATTTTCCCACATTCCGGACTGGTATGCCTGGGAACGGGAAAATGTGCGCCGGGAAATTCTGGACGGCACCTACCGGCTGGAGACGGATGTGGACATCGCCGTGATGCGGGACTACAAGGCCATCTATCAGGTGGGCTCCGGCCATCTGATCCACGACTGCTCCGGATTTACCCTGACGGGTTGTGACGGGACCCTCCGCTACAGCCAGAGCCCCACTGCCTCCTATGGTCTCTACGCCGACTACTACTGGTATGAGCTGGGCGACATGGTATGCATCGGCAATCAGGATTTTCTCTACTACTGTTTTCCCAAGTCCCCCACCCCCGTTGCCAAGCCCAGGCTTGCGGCGGAGGAGCTGTATAAGCTGTGCAAAGGACGGAGGAAAGCGCTGGCAAAAGACACCGTTGGTTGAGGAAAGGGGGCTTTATCTGATTAAGGACACCCCTGCGCCGCAGCGCCTTGCCTCTCCCTTTGGGAGAGGTGCCCCCGCAGGGGGGCGGAGAGGGCCCTCTCAGTCACGGCAGATGCCGTGCCAGCTCTCCCAGAGGGAGAGCCAAGTGCAGTCTTCCGAATTCGCCTGACGTTCCCGAAAAAGGAAACGCATCACTGCCGGGCGGTCGGGGACGACCGCCCCTACGGAAAGTAAGGCCCCTTGTTTTATTATTTAAAGTAATGAAATTCATCCCGAAGGGATACCATCATTGTCAATTATCAATTGTCAATTGTAAATTCAATAACTCCCCCTCTCCCTGCCTGTTTTCTCCTGGAATTCCCCTTGACAATCCTTCCCTCTTTCGGCTATAATATCTCATAATACCGGCTGTGAAGAGAAGAGTAAGCCTGAAAACCGCCAAGAGAGCCCCGGAAGGTGCGAGGGGGTGCGGGTTCAGCAGGGCCGAACATGGTCTCGGAGCCGAAGGGTCGATAGGTAGGCCCTTCCGGGTGCGCCCGTTAACGCGCCAATGAGGCAGGAAGCTCCCTGCGAATCAAGGTGGTACCGCGTCAATTCTGTCGCCCTTGGATTTTCCAAGGGCGATTTTTCTTTTTGGCAGCCATGTACCGTTGAACCATCGGAATCTATGAATTTGAGGAGGAAACAGCTATGTGTAATGCCTGCAAGGGAAAATTCTACATTACCACGCCCATCTACTATCCGTCTGCCAAACTCCACATCGGCCACTCTTACTGCACCGTGGCTACCGACGCCATGGCCCGCTTCAAGCGGCTCCAGGGCTATGATGTGATGTTCCTCACCGGCACCGATGAGCATGGTCAGAAGATCGAGGACAAGGCCAAGGAGGCCGGGGTCACCCCCCAGCAGTTCGTGGACAACATTGTGGAGGGCCCCGGCGGCGTGCTGGATCTGTGGAAGCTGATGAACATCTCCTACGACCGGTTCATCCGCACCACGGATGACTACCATGTGGAGTCCATTCAGAAGATCTTCAAGAAGATGTATGACAATGGCGACATCTACAAGGGCACCTACAAGGGCAAATACTGCAAGCCCTGTGAGAGCTTCTGGACCGACAGCCAGCTGGTAGAGGGCAAGTGCCCGGACTGCGGCGGCGAGGTGCAGGACGCGGAGGAAGAGGCCTACTTCTTCCGGCTCAGCAAGTACGCAGATCGGGTCCAGGACCTGCTGGAAAACACCGATTTCCTGGAGCCCCGGAGCCGGGTCAACGAGATGGTGAACAACTTCATCAAGCCCGGTCTGGAGGACCTGTGCGTTTCCCGCACCAGCTTCACCTGGGGTGTGCCCGTGGACTTTGACCCGGGCCATGTGGTATATGTGTGGATCGATGCCCTCTTTAACTACATGACCGCTCTGGGCTTTGAAAATGACCGCTACCAGGATCTGGAAAAGTTCTGGCCCGCGGACGTCCACTTCATCGGCAAGGAGATTGTGCGGTTCCACTCCATCATCTGGCCCGCCATGCTCATGAGCCTGGACCTGCCCCTGCCCAAGAAGGTTTTCGGCCACGGCTGGCTGCTGCTGGACGGCGGCAAGATGAGCAAATCCAAGGGCAACGTGGTGGATCCCTATGTGCTGGCCCAGCGCTTCGGTGTGGATGCTCTGCGGTTCTTCCTGCTGCGCACCTTCCCCTTCGGCTCCGACGGCAACTTCTCCAACGAGGCCCTCATCACCACCATCAACATGGATCTGGCAAACGATCTGGGCAACCTGGTCTCCCGTACCGTCGCCATGGCCCAGAAGTATTTTGGAGAGCACCTTCCCGCTGACCAGCTGGCCGACGAGGAAAAGGACGCGGAGCTGCTGAGTCTGGCTTCCAGCCTGCGGGACCGCTATGAGGAACAGATGGAGAAGTTCGCCTTCCAGAACGCGCTGAGCGAAATCTTCAAGGTTATCTCCCGGGCCAACAAGTATATCGACGAGAATGCCCCCTGGATTCTGGCCAAGGACGAGGCCCAGAAGCCCCGGCTTGCCCGGGTGCTCTATAACCTGCTGGAGACCGTGCGGATCTGCGCGGGTCTGCTGCAGCCCTTTATGCCCGGAACATGTGCCGAGATCGGCAGACGGCTGGGCGGCGCGGACCTCAGCTGGGATACTCTGAATGTCTTTGGTACCCTGAATGCGGAGGCTGCCACCGTGGCAGGCCCCGCTCTGTTCCCCCGCATTGATATGGAGAAGGAACTGGCGGAGCTGGAAGCCCTGAACAAGCCCGCTGTGCCTCCTCTGGAAATCGAGCCCTACACGGAAGAAAGCGTGGACTTTGATACCTTCTGCAGGAATGAACTCCGGGCGGTGAAGGTCAAGGCCTGCGAAAAGGTCAAGAAGAGCGATAAGCTCCTGCAGTTTACCCTGGATGACGGCACCGGCACCGACCGGCAGATTCTCTCCGGAATTGCAAAGTACTATCAGCCCGAGGAGCTGGTTGGCAAGACCCTGGTGGCCATTACCAATCTGCCCCCCAGAAAAATGATGGGAAGGCAGTCCTGCGGTATGCTTCTCAGCGCCGTACACAAGGAGCAGGGCGAGGAAAAGCTGAACCTGGTGATGCTCTCCGACAGCAT
>JAXEMQ010000125.1:0-10975 GCA_034099845.1 Faecousia sp. | reverse complement strand
TAAGGCAACACCGCACAATGAGGGCAGCGGGCTTCGGCGGATCTTTTGTCCCAATCGTGCAGTATGAAAAATGGGAAATACATCCAGTATTCCCGCATTTTCCATACTTTCGCTCGGGTCAAAACACTGGCCGAATCTCCTTGCCCCATTATGCGGTGCTGCCCTAACCATTTTTTGAATCATCCCGAAGGGATACCATCACTGTCAATTGTCAATGCGCCAAAGCTCCCGTTTCCGAACAACGCCCAAAAGAGAACCCCCAGGATGCGCATCCTGGGAGTTGGTTTTTTACAGATCGCTGTACAGGTCCTTCCGGTACACGCCGGCGTCAATCAGCTTCCGGAAGCTCTCGGTAACCGCCTGTTTGTCGGCGGCGTAGGTCACGCCGAACCACTTGTCGTGGGTGGGCAGCACCTGAACCGTCAGCTCTTTTTTTTGCAGCAGCCGGCCAATGAGGATGGGCAGCAGATACTCCGCCTTCAGGGGATTGCCGGGGACCTCCGTCCGGAAAAATGCCTTGAAATTCTCCTCCAGCGTGTCCAGGAAGGCCGGGGTCAGGCCCCACATATTCATGGACACAAAGCAGTCGGGATCCAGCTGCACGCCGTCAGCCTGGGCATTGCCCAAAATGTTTTTGGTCTCCACCACATCGGTGAGGAATCCGTCCCGCACCTGGCAGATGCCCCGGGTCACGCCGCCGTTTTCGGACAGTGTGTTCTTCAGAACAAAGCCCGCCATGCAGAAGGCGTTGTCGGCGTGGTCGGCACAGAGATAATCGTGGAGTTCTCTGTAAATGCTCTTGCCGTAGTAATCGTCGGCATTGATCACCGCGAAGGGAGAATCGATGTGCTCCCGGGCTGCCAGCACCGCCTGGCCGGTACCCCAGGGCTTTGTACGGCCCTCCGGCAGAACGCCGGGAATATCCGTCAGGGACTGAAAGCCGTAGCCCACCTCAACGCCATGGGAGGCGCACATTTTTTCGATTCGGTTTCCGATGATCTCCCGGAAGTCTTCTTCAATATCCCTGCGGATGATAAACACAATCTTATTGAAGCCCGCCTCAATGGCGTCGTGAATGGAATAGTCCATGATGATATGGCCGGATTCGTCCACCTCGGCCAGCTGCTTGATCCCGCCCCCATAGCGGCTGCCGATCCCGGCTGCCATGATAACCAGAGTTGTCTTTTTCAAAGAGGAGTCCTCCTTTTCGCCCAAACGAAAAATCGGCAGGGCTTTTTCTTTAGAATACCATGTTATCGGATTTTTTTCAACAAGAACCCTCAAATTGTTTTTCCTGTTCCTTGTTGTTCTGCCGGTCCAGAATCCACAGGGACAGCTGCAGATACAGCCTCTGGTCCGGATCCTCCAGATTCAGGGATACCAGCGACTCCATCTTCTTCAGCCGGTAGAGCAGGGTGGTTCTGTGGATAATCAGCGCCTGGCTGGTTTTGGGAATATCCCGCTCGCAGAGCAGATACATCCGCAGGGTCTCAAAATAGGCGGTGCCGTGGAGCTGATCGTAATCCCGCAGGGCAAGCAACGCCGGAGACAGATTCTTTTCCACCGGCAGCGGAGAACGGATGGACTCCACCATATGCTCCAGCGCGCAGTGGGAAAAGAGCCGGATCCACCGGTCATTGCGCTGGCCGAAGGCGCTGCTTACGGCAATGTCCGCCTGGGCTCCCGCGTAGTGCAGCTCCCGGATGCCGGAAACCGGCGCGGAGATTCCCGCGTACAGGCACTGGTCCCGGCAAAGCGGCGCCAGGGTATGCCGCAGAAGGTTGTACGGAATGGGCAGGGTGCGCATATTGAGCACCACAATCTGCCGATGATCCCGGATCAGCACATAGCTGCCGGGGAAATAGCGGAACAGGTCGCTGTGCAGGGAATGCTCCGCGATGGGGGTCAGACTGTCCTGCTGGGAGCGGATGTCCAGGCACACAAAGGGGTCCTCCGCCTGCCAATCCAGCTGCTCCATCAGCCGCCGGAGCTGGCCGGTATCGGCCTGTTTGCCGTCCAGCAGCTCCATCATCACATCGTCCATGCTGCGGAACACCTGGGGGTTGCCGACGGACCGGCCCCGCATACACAGCAGAATACGCTGGGCCAGCACCTCCGTCAGCCGGTAGTCCCACTGGGTAAAGGGATGGTTGAAGCAGGATACCAGTACCCGGCCCCGGTAGGTGGCGCCGTCCCACAGGTTTACATACAGGCAGTCCCAGGCCCGCTGGCTTTTCCACAGCTGCACATGGTGGGTGGTGTAGGTTTCCAGATAATCGCTGTCAAACTGCAGATCGTCGATCAGATCTCTGGGCAAATACCCTTTCTGGGAGTTTGCCGGATATTCTGTGGGCATGACCTCCTCCACCTGGGCGGACTGGGCCAGCATCATAAACCAGTCATCGTGAATGTACACAGGGTTCCCCATCAGGATCGCAGCCTCTTCACAGAGCTCTTTCAGGCTGCTGCCCTGAAAAACCAGCTGATCCAGCCGTCCCTCCTGATCCCGGCAGCGGTCGTAAATGGTCATGGCGGCATTGAAAATATCGGCAATCTCCATCCTGGGCAGCACCAGGCAGTCCCCTTTCAGGGGCACTTGGCAAATGCCCGCGCAGCTTTCCCCGGGGAACATGGCCGCGTCCTCCGGCAGCACCAGATAGAGCACATTGGGATCCGCCCGGGTATCCCGGTTGAACAGCCGAATATCCCGGAAGTATCGTTCCGGCTCCCTGCAATGGAGCTCCCCCTGGGGAAAGGCCTCCGCCAGCATGGGAAGGCTGGGCTCCATGTGAATCAACAACGCAGACTCCATATCATGATCCCCCTGTTCATCGGATAAGAAAAGTATATCCTCAAATTTGCGGAATGTAAATAGGTAAAATACAAAATGTGTGGAATCTTTCGGAAATTCTTTTGCCGGAATTGACAATTCAAAACGGATTTGCTAGGATTCTGGTAGGAGCATTATACAAAATTCAGGTTTTCTTCCCCCACGCAAGTTTGCGGAAATCGGCGCCCCGCGCCGGAGGGAAGATTCCGAAAACACGATCCTGTCCTTTTTGCGGTCTTCCCCCTGGGGCAGCCGCTGCGTATACACAACACAAACCAAGGAGGAATCTGTACCAATGATTATTATCGGTGAAAAGATTAACGGCTCCATTCCCGTCGTGGCCAAGGCCATTGCCGAGCGGGATGCGGAATTCATCAAGGCCCGTGCCATTGCCCAGGCAAACGCCGGCGCGACCTTTATCGACTGCTGCGCTTCCGTTCCCGAGGCAGAGGAAGTGGAAACCCTGCACTGGATGATCGACTGCATCCAGGAGGTTACCGACCTGCCCATCGCCGTGGACAGCCCCAGTGCCGATGTGCTGGCCCAGGCCTACAAGTTCTGCAAGCGCCCCGGCCTCATCAACTCCGTCTCCGGCGAAGGCGACAAGATCGACAAGATCTTCCCCATCCTGGCGGAAAACAAGGGCTGGCAGGTCATCGCCCTGCTGTCCGACGACACCGGCATCCCCAAGAACGCCGCGGACCGTCTGCGTGTCTTTGACAAGATCATGGCAAAGGCCAAGGAGTACGGCATTGCTCCCAACCGGATCCACATCGATCCCCTGGTGGAGATGCTCTGCACCTCCGAAAACGGCATTGAGACCAACGTAGAGGTCATTACCACCGTTCGCGAGAAGTATCCCAGCATCCACATCACCGCCGCCGTTTCCAACATCTCCTTCAACCTGCCCGTCCGGAAGATGGTCAACCTGGGCTTCACCGTTCTGGCCATGAACGCCGGTCTGGATTCCGCCATCCTGGATCCCACCAACCGGGATATGATGGGCGTCATCTTCGCCACCGAGGCGCTGCTGGGCCTGGATGACTACTGCATGGAATACATCGGCGCTTACCGCGACGGCCTGTTCGGACCCGTGAAGTAATCCGGACCGCCGACGGTTCCTTTTAAAGGATTTTCATTTGTAATGAGGGAGTGGCCGGCGGCAATCGGCCGTTCCTGAAAAATATCACTATCTATTGAAAAAGGGGTAATTTACTATGAGCATCGAAAATGTACATGATCTGGTTGTTCGCGGCAAGGCCAAGCTGGTTCCCGCTGCCGTGCAGGAAACTCTGGACGAGGGCGTTGAGGCTTCCAAGATTCTGGATACCATGATTGAGGCCATGGACGTTGTGGGCGAAAACTTCAAGAACGGCGTTATCTTCGTTCCCGAAATGCTGATCGCCGCCAAGGCCATGAAGAAGGGCGTTGAGGTCCTGAAGCCCCATCTGGCATCCGGCGCTGCCGGCGCTCTGGGCAAGGTCATCATCGGCACCGTGGCCGGCGACCTGCACGACATCGGCAAGAACCTGGTTGCCATGATGATCGAATCCGCCGGCTTCGAAGTCATCGACCTGGGTGTTGACGTTCCCGTGGAGAAGTTCCTGACCGCTTACGAGGAGAACCCCGGTACCAAGATCGTTGCCTGCTCCGCCCTGCTGACCACCACCATGCCCGCTCTGCAGCAGACCGTTGCCGCTCTGAACGCCGCTTCCTGGCGCGGTGATGTAAAGGTCATGGTCGGCGGCGCTCCCATCACGCAGGAGTTTGCCGACAAGATCGGCGCCGACGCCTACACCCCCGATGCCGCTTCCGCCGCCAAGAAGGCCAAGGAACTGGTAGCCTGATTCAGGATCACCTGTGAAGCAGTACCGGGTAACGTTCTTGCCTGCCGGAATTACGGTTCCGGTGGAGGAGGGTGCCACGCTGCTTCAGGCTGAACGAAAGGCAGGCCTGAACCCCAACGCGCCCTGCGGCGGGAAAGGGACCTGCGGGAAATGCAAAGTTACTGTGCAGGCCGGGACGGAAGTCCTGGCCTGTCAGACTATTGTGGACGCTGATTGTGTCGTAACCCTTCCCCAGGAGTCCGCCGCCCGAATTCTGACACAAAGTCAGGAGGTTGTCACCCGGCCCGACGGGACGGATGCCTATACCCTGGCCATTGACATCGGCACCACCACCGTGGTTGCCTATCTCCTGTCCGGCCGGACCGGAGCGCTGCTGGCGCAGGCCAGCACCCTGAATCCCCAGGGACAATACGGCGCGGATGTGATCTCCCGGATTCAGTACGCCCTGGAAAACGGCGGCAAGGAGATACAAACCTGCATTCTGTCCGCTCTGGAGCGTCTCGCCCGGCAGGCTGCCGGGCAGGCGGGGATCTCCCCGGAAGAGATAACCTGCACCGCCATCGTGGGCAACACCGCCATGCACCATCTGCTGCTGGGCATTGACCCCCGTCCCCTTGTCACGCCTCCCTATATGCCGGAGGAGCGCCGGGCCCGGGTGCTGGAAGCGGCAGAGCTTCTGCCTGCCGCCGGGGAAGCGAGAATCCTTCCCAACATCGCGGGCTTTGTAGGCGGCGATACCGTAGGCTGCATGGTGGCCACCCGGTTTGACCGCCGGGAAGAGCTGACCCTGCTCATTGACATCGGCACCAACGGCGAGATGGTGCTGGGAGACAGGCGCCGGGCCATCGCCTGCTCCACCGCCGCGGGTCCCGCCTTTGAAGGCGCCAAAATCTCCTGCGGTATGCGTGGCGCCGAGGGTGCCGTGGACCATGTGTTCCTGAAGGACGGGGTTGTTACCTGCCACGTCATCGGAGACAAGCCCTCCATCGGCCTGTGCGGCTCGGGTCTTCTGGACCTGATTGCCGTGCTGCTGGAAACCGGTACCATTGATGAAATGGGCCATCTGGAGGGGGGCAGCTATACGCTCTGCGACAACGTGGTGCTGACCCAGAAGGATGTGCGGGAAGTGCAGCTGGCCAAGGCCGCCATCCGCTCCGGCATTGAGCTGATGGCCAAAAAGCTGGGCAAAGACATCGACAGCATCCGCCGGGTGCTCCTGGCCGGGGCCTTCGGCAATTACCTGAGCCCCGCCTCCGCCTGCCGGATCGGTATGATCCCTCCCGTTCTCATGGACCGGATTCTTCCCATCGGCAACGCCGCCGGTGAGGGCGCCCGGCTGTGCTCCCTGAGCAGAGAGGAATTTGCCTACGCCGCCAAACTGGCGGAGAAAACCGAGTTTCTGGAGCTTGCCGCCCTGCCGGAATTCCAGGACTGCTATGTGGACTGCCTGACCTTTGAGGAGGATACGGAATGAACGAGCTGATTGCCCTGGCCAAAGAGCTGGGCTTTACCGAAGCCGCGGCCCTGGACCCCCGGATTCTGGAACCCAGGGCGGAGGTACGGGCCATGTGCGCCGCAGACAAATGCCATGCCTACGGCAAAAACTGGACCTGTCCCCCGGAGTGCGGCGACCTGGCTCTCTGCACCGCCCGGATTCGGTCCTGCACCCAGGGCATCCTGCTGCAAACCGTGGGGAAGCTGGAGGATTCCTTCGATGTGGAGACCATGCTGGAAACAGAGCAGGCCCACCGGGCGCGCTTTCACGCCATGGCAGACAAGATCCGTGCCCTGCATCCGGATGCCCTGTGTCTGGGCACCGGCGGCTGCCGGATCTGCGGCAAATGCGCTTACCCCGAGCCCTGCCGGTTTCCGGAACGGGCCTGCGCCTCCATGGAGGGCTACGGACTGCTTGTCAGCGAAGTTTGCGGTCAGGCCGGCATCCCCTATTACCATGGACAAAACACCATCGCCTATACGGCCTGCATCCTGCTTCACCCGTAACCGGAGGGCAATTCCCGGAGGGCTGCGGTCAGAACGCAAACCATTTTCCACAAAAATGAGGAATCATTTCCCGTCCCCGGCGTACAAGGCTGGTTTTCTTGCGAAAAGACGCAAAAAGGCCCCTTGTCGCCGGTTTTTTTCTCCTCCAGGTTCTATATCCGGTCGAATTGAACAAAAACCCCCCTGGGGGGATGGGGAAAAGGATGTGAAATGTGGCAAATTAGCCGATTGACATTCCTCAATTCTATTGGTAGAATATTATCGATACAGTACGGTTTGGCAATACCAATGTATCGCACAGGAAAGAATTACTTAATTAGGAGGAAATCACATTGAAGGATTGGGCATATCTGACCTCTGTTGAGGAAATGGAAGCTGCCACCAACTCCCTGCTGGAAAACGGCAAAAAGGTTGGCGCGGATTCCTGGCAGCAGCGTGTCAAAAACCAGACCCCCCACTGCGGATTCGGCGAAAGCGGTACCTGCTGCCGTATCTGCTCCATGGGCCCCTGCCGCATCACCCCCAAGGCTCCCCGGGGCATCTGCGGCTGCGATGTACACGGCATTGTAGGCCGTAACTTCCTGCGGTTCACCGCCGGCGGCTCTGCAACGCACTCCGACCACGGCCGTGAAATCATGCACACCCTGTACCAGGCCAAAGAAGGCGGCAACTACCAGGTCAAGGACCCCGAGAAGCTCCTGCGCATCGCCAAGGAGTGGGGTGTGGAGACCGAGGGCAAGGACATCTATGATCTGGCCCACGAGATGGCCGAGATCGGCCTGCTGGAGTACGGCAAGCCCTTCGGCACCCAGCGCTTCCTGAAGCGCGCTCCCGAGCACACCCAGAAGCTGTGGCACGACGCCGGCATTGAGCCCCGGGCCATCGACCGCGAAGTCGCCACTGCCCTGCACATGACCCACATGGGTAACTCCAGCCTGCCCGAGGCTCTGGTCCGCCAGGCTCTGCGCTGCGGCCTGTCCGACGGCTGGGGCGGCTCCATGATGGGCACCGAGTTTAGTGACGTTATGTTCGGCACTCCCAAGCCCGTTGACTCCACCGCCAACATTGGCGTCATGGAGAAGGACAACGTCAACATCGTGGTTCACGGCCACGATCCCTCCCTGTCTGAGATGATCGTCTACTGGGCCAACGACCCCGAGATGATCGCCTACGCCAAGAGCATGGGCGCCAAGGGCATCACCATTTCCGGTGTCTGCTGCACCGCCAACGAAGTGGCCATGCGTCACGGCATCCCCATGGCCGGTAACTTCCTGAGCCAGGAGAACGTGGTGCTCACCGGCGCCTGCGAAGCCATCGTTGTAGACGTGCAGTGCATCTTCCCCGCTCTGGGACCCCTTTCCAAGTGCTTCCATACCAAGTTCATCACCACCAGCCCCATCTGCCGGATGCCCGACTCCGAGTTCATCCAGTTCTCCGCCGAGAATGCCGGTGAAAACGCCAAGGCAATCGTAAAGATGGCCATTGAGAACTTCAAGAACCGTGACCAGTCCCTGGTGAACATTCCCAACCAGGTGCAGAAGACCCGGGTGGGCTACTCCGTGGAAGCCATCGTCAAGGTTCTCGACGGCGTTGCCAACTCCCAGGTTGACGAGTTCGGCACCACCAAGCCTCTGCTGGAGTGCGTTACCTCCGGTGTTCTCCGGGGCGCCGTGGCCATGGTCGGCTGCAACAACCCCAAGGTTCGTCCCGACACCGCTCACATTGAGCTGATGAAGAAGCTGCTGGAGAACGACATCATCGTCATCGTGTCCGGCTGCTCCGCCCAGGCTGCCGCCAAGGCCGGCCTTATGGATCCCGTACAGGCCAAGGAGTACTGCGGCGCCGGTCTGAAGCGCGTCTGCGAGCTGGCGAACATTCCTCCCGTGCTGCACATGGGCTCCTGCGTGGATATCTCCCGTATGTTGATCCTGGCCGCCGAGCTGGCCAAGGACTCCGGCCTGAAGATCTCCCAGCTGCCTGTTGTGGGCTGCGCTCCCGAATGGATGTCCGAGAAGGCCGTCTCCATCGGCAACTACGTGGTAGCTACCGGTCTGGACACCTTCCTGGGTGTGGATCCCTACGTCAAGGGTTCCTCCGAAATGGTCAACTGGCTCACCGGCGAAGACGGCATCAACAAGTGGGTGGAAGCCAAGTACACCGTTGAGCACGACATCGAAAAGCTGGGTGACCTGATGATCGCCCGCATCGAAGAGAAGCGCGCCGCTCTGGGCATCTAATCTATGAAACTTGCAATCACCGGTAAGGGTGGAGTGGGCAAAACCACTCTGGCCTCTACCTTGGCAAGACTGTATGCCGACGAAGGCCGTACCGTCCTAGCGGCGGATGTGGATCCCGACGCCAACCTGGGTCTGGCCCTGGGCCTGAGCCAGGAGGAAGTGGACGCCATCGTACCCATCTCCAAAATGCGCACCCTGGTGGAGGAGCGTACCGGCGCCAACGCCGCCAACCAGTTCTATAAGCTGAATCCCTATGTAGCGGACATCCCCGACACCTTCTCCAAGGAGATCCACGGCGTAAAGCTGCTGGTTATGGGCACGGTGGATGTGGGCGGTTCCGGCTGCGTCTGCCCCGAGCATGTGATGCTCAAGGCCATCCTTTCCAGCCTGACCTATCGGAAAAACGATGTGGTCATCATGGACATGGAGGCGGGGCTGGAACATCTGGGCCGCGGCACTGCCGCCAATATGGACCAGTTTATCGTAGTGATTGAGCCCGGTGCCCGATCCGTCCAGACCTACCGGAACGTAAAGCGCCTGGCCTGCGACCTGGGCGTAAAGCGGGTTCGCGTGGTAGCCAACAAGGTGCGCAACGAAAGCGACGAGGCCTTTGTCCGCGGCGCTATTCCCCCAGAGGATTTGCTGGGCTGCATCCACTACAACCCGGACATCATCGATGCCGACCGTCAGGGCAAATCTCCCTATGATTTCAGCCCTGAGGCCATTGAGGAAATCCGGAACATTAAGGCGATCCTGGATCGCGAAGAAAATTAGGAGGAAATACCGTGACTTTATTTGAAAGAGTTTTCGGCGGCAACGATGCTGTCTACGGTCTGACCGAGGCAGCTGTCAACAACGCCATTGCACAGTACGGTGAGGGCCAGGCCGTATCCTTCCCCGGCACCGCTTATTCCCTGCCCTGCTACTACGGCGTCACCGGCGTAAAGGTGGAAACCCTGGGCCAGCTGAAGGAAGCCCTGGGCGTTGTCAAGACCCTGATGACCCGCAACAACCGCCTGAACGACGCGTTCATGTCCGGCGTTGCCACCGCCCTGTGCGCGGAATTCATCGAGGTTCTGAAGTACATCGGCAACGACACCCCCTACGAGGCTCCCTGCTACGGCCATCTGCCCGATGCCGTGGTTCGTTCCCTGGGTGTTCCCCTGGTTACCGGCGACATCCCCGGCGTTCCCGTCATTCTGGGCACCGCTCCCTCCGCGGAAGAGGCTGTGGAGCTGGTAAAGAGCTACCAGGCTCAGGGTATGCTGGTCACTCTGGTGGGCGGCATCATTGATCAGCTCCAGGAAAAGGGCTACAAGACCGGCGACAACGTCCGTGTGATCCCCCTGGGCAAGGACGTCACCTCCGTTATCCACGTTGTGTCCGTCGCTGTCCGTGCTGCTCTGATCTTCGGCAACATCCAGCCCGGTGACGCTGCCGGTCTGATGAAGTACACCTTTGACCGCGTTCCCGCCTTCGTCAACGCCTTCGCTCCTCTGGACGATGTCATCGTTGCCTGCGGCGCCGGCGCCATCGCTCTGGGCTTCCCCGTTATCACCAACGAGACCGAGAACATCTTCCGTGTTCCCAAGAGCCTGATTGTTCAGACCGATGTTTCCAAGTTCAACGCCACCTCTCTGGAAGCCCGGGACATCAAGATCAAGATCACCAAGATCGACATCCCCGTGTCCTTCGCCTCCGCCTTCGAAGGCGAAATTATCCGCCGCGGCGATATGCAGGTGGAAGTGGACGGCTCCCGTGTGGACTGCTTCGAGCTGGTTCAGACCAAGGAAGCCGCCGAGGTCGAGGATCACAAGATCACCGTCATCGGACCCGAGCTGGACGAGATCCCCGTGGGCTCCAAGATTTCCCTCAGCTACACCGTCGAGGTTGCCGGCAAGGCCATGCAGCCCGACTTCGAGTCCGTCATGGAGCGTAAGATCCACTCCTGGATCAACTGCATCGAGGGCGTTATGCACACCGGTCAGCGTGATATGATCCGTATCCGTATCAGCAAGGCTGACTTCGAGGCTGGCTTCAAGTTCAAGCACCTGGGCGAA
>JAXEMQ010000124.1:0-9724 GCA_034099845.1 Faecousia sp. | reverse complement strand
GCAGCACCGCATAATGGGGCAAGGAGATTCGGCCAGTGTTTTGACCCAGGCGAAAGTATGGAAAATGCGGGAATACTGGATGTATTCCCCATTTTTCATACTGCACGATTGGGCCAAAAGATCCGCTGAAGCTCGCAGTTTCCATTGTGCGGTGTTGCCTTAGTCTTTCTTCCTCCACTGGGCCAAGAACCTGTTCAGGGTGGCGCCATAGAGCAGAATGCAGATGCAGCAGTACAGCCACAGCATACTGATGGCCACCGCGTAAACCGAGCCATAGATATTGGAGATTCCGGAAAAATGGGTCACATACACGGAATAGACGGAGGAAAAGGCCGCCCAGCCCACTGCCGAAAATAGGGCGCCGGGC
This sequence comes from Faecousia sp., assembly GCA_034099845.1. Classification (GTDB taxonomy): domain Bacteria; phylum Bacillota; class Clostridia; order Oscillospirales; family Oscillospiraceae; genus Faecousia. The sequence goes on along the minus strand of JAXEMQ010000124.1, from coordinate 9,357 downwards.
AGGCTGTCCCAGAACCCGTTGCGCTTATTGGGCAGCACCATATACACCGCCGTGAACAGCAGGGTCTGCAGGCCCAGCAGCACAATCCCGTGGAGGTCAATGAGATCCACCAGGAACATGATCACCGGGTTCTGAATCCCGTAGATGGCGTCCACAATGGCATTGCCGAACACGTGCAGCACCAGTGTGAGAATCAGAATCGCCAGAAACAGCAGGGCGTAGAGCACACTGATGGCCCGGGTATACACATAGCCCCGGTTTTCCCGCACCTCGTACACGGCGTTGAGTCCCGTGAGCAACCCGTATACCCCCTTGCTGGAGGACCAGAGCAGCGTCAGCACCGATACACCTGCCACTGCCGAGGTGGCGCTGCGGTAGGTATTGAAAATCAGCTCCTCCGCCGTATCCGTCAGCGCCGCCGGAAGCACATACATCATAACCTCTGTCAGGTCCTGGACCGTAAGGCCGGTATAGCGCAGGCAGCTGAGCACCAGCAGCAGCGCCGGAAACACGGACAGAATCAGAAAGTATGCCCCATAGGCTGCCCGGAAGGGAATATTCAGCTGCGCGACGGTTCTGACCAGCTTCACGGTTTCCCCGATCAGGCCGCCCTTCGGAATGTCCTTCATAGCCTTCCCCTTTTCCAAAAACCCCTTCCCATTGCGGGAAGGGGAATGATCGGCTTATTCCGCGGAGATCATGTAGTAGTATACAGGCTGACCACCGCTGATGAGATTCACATCCGCCCCGGGGCAGATGTCCGCGAACAGGTCGGCCGCCTTCTGGGCATGCTTTTCCTTGGTATCCGCGCCGTAGTAGATGGTAATAAACTCCCGGCCCTCGTCCCGGACCTTTTCCGCCAGGCCCTTCAGCAGCACCGTAATGTCCTTGCTGGTGCCGAAGAGGCCGCTGCCCACCATGGCCAAATAGTCTCCTTCGTGGATGTCATAGCCGTCAAAGTCGGAATTTCGGGCGGCATAGGTGATCTGCATGGTCTCCACAGAGCTCAGAACATCGGTCATGGCCTGGGTATTCTCTTCCACGGAGCCCTCCGGGTTGAAGTTCAGCATGGCGGTAACGCCCTGGGGCACGGTCTTGCTGGCAATCACCACCACGTTCTTGGGGGTCAGCGCGTCCACCTGCTGGGCAGCCATGATGATGTTTTTGTTGTTGGGCAGGACAAAGACCGTCTCCGCGGGCACCTTGTTGACAGCCTCCAGAATGTCCTGGGTGCTGGGGTTCATGGTCTGGCCGCCGGAAATGATCTGATCCACGCCCAGGTTCAGAAACACATCCGCAAGGCCCGCGCCGGCGCAGACGGAAACCACGCCAATGGGCTTTTCGGGCTCGGCGATCTTCGGCGCCAGTTCCTTTTCGTTCATCACCTTTTCGGTGTGCTGCAGCCGCATATTCTCCACCTTCACGGTGACGAAGGAGCCGTAGTTCACCGCCTCGTGAAGGGCCGCGCCGGGATCGTTGGTGTGGACATGGACCTTGATGATCTCCTCGTCGTCCACCAGCACCAGGCTGTCACCCAGTTCATTGAGGAAGGCCCGGAGCTGATCCGGATCCTTGTCGTTCTCCCGGGAGATGATAAACTCGGTACAGTAGGAGAAGGTAATGTCCTCGGTGTTGAAATCGGAGAAGTCCGCCTGCTCCTTTACCGCCGTTTCGGCCGCGGTTTCGGGGGCGGTGATGTCCTCTCCCCGCATGGCGAGAAGCATGGCCTCCAGCACCAACAGCCACCCCTTGCCGCCGGCATCCACAACGCCGGCCTTTTTCAGCACCGGGTTCTGGTTGACGGTATCGGCCAGAGCGACCTTTGCCTCCGCAATGGCGGCCTCCTGGACAAACTCAATGTGGTTGTTCTCCTGGGCGGCCTCCATGGCCTTGGCCGCGGCCAGCCGGGAAACCGTCAGGATGGTGCCCTCGGCGGGCTTCATAACCGCCTTATAGGCGGCATCCACGCCCTCCTGAAGGGCCTGGGCCCACAGTACGCCGTCGCATACCTGCGCCCCCTTCAGCTTCCTGGACAGGCCCCGGAACAGCAGGGACAGAATCACGCCGGAGTTGCCCCGGGCACCCCGCAGCATGGCGGAAGCGGCAATCTTGGACGCGGCATAGAGCTCCGGATCCTCCGCCTTGCGCAGGTCGGCGGACGCGGCGTTGATGGTCATGGACATATTGGTGCCGGTATCGCCGTCGGGAACCGGGAACACGTTCAGTTCATTGAGATCCTGCTTGTGGATCTCGATAGAGGCGGCGGCACTGATGATCATTCTTCTCAGCTCTGCCCCGTTGATGGTCTGCCTCAATTGTTTACACCTCCGAAATTTAATCGATCATCATAGAATCGATATAGACATTCACGGCACGAACCTGGGTGCCGGTGCATTTGGTAACAACATAGCGGACCTCGGAAATAATCGAGCTGCCAACAGCGGACAGATTCACGCCGTTATCCACAATGATGTGCAGATCAATGGAAATGGAGTCATCCTCGTTAAAGGTGACCCGGACGCCCTTGTCCACGGACTCCTTGCGCAGAAGGCGGTAAACGCCATCCTTCACGCTGCGGTCGGCCATACCCTTGACGCCAAAGCAATTGGAAGCGGCGGTGCCCACAATACCGGTATACACGCCGGTGCTGACATTCACACTTCCGTTTTCGTTCTCATGACGGATCATAGAAAGTCCTCCTTATTGAAGTTGGAAACAATCCGCGGCCGGATTCCTCCGGCTGCCGGAATCAGACCATGCTGTCTTCCCAGCAGGAAGGCGCGGTCAGTCCCATCATCTTCACCACGGTGGGGGCCACATTGGCAAGACCGTAGGAGCCGTCCTTGATGGTCCAGGTGTGATCCCGATCGTAGATGATGAAGGGAACGGGGTTCAGGGAGTGGGCAGTACGAATGGAGGTCTTGCCCTTTTTGGTCTCGGTCATCTGATCGGCATTGCCGTGGTCAGCGGTGATGAGCACGGTGTAGCCGTACTTGTCGGCAGCCTCCAGAATGGCCTTCAGACTGTTGTCCACGCACTCCATGGCGTAGACCACCGCGTCATACACGCCGGTGTGGCCCACCATATCGCCGTTGGGGTAGTTGCAGCGCAGGAACTGGAACTTCCCCGACGCCATGTTCTCCACCATCTTTTCGGTGATCTCCCGGGACTTCATGGCAGGGGCCTGCTCAAAGGGAATCACGTCGGAGGGCACTTCCTCGTAAACCTCCAGCTTCTCGTCCACCTTGCCGGAACGGTTGCCGTTCCAGAAGTAGGTCACATGGCCGTACTTCTGGGTCTCGGACAGGGCATACTCATGGATGCCGGCCTGGCACAGAACCTCGGTCAGGGTGTTGGTGATCACGGGCGGCTGAACCAGATAGTTGGTGGGGATCTTCAGGTCGCCGTCGTACTGCAGCATACCGGCAAACAGCACACCGGTGAAATCTCCCCGGTCAAACTTGTCAAAATCCTTCCGGTCGAAGGCCAGAGAGATTTCCTGGGCCCGGTCGCCCCGGAAATTGAAAAGGATCACGCTGTCGCCGTTGGCGATCCGGGCCACGGGAGCGCCGGAGCGGGCGACGACAAAGGCGGGCAGGTCCTGATCGATGCAGCCGGACTCGGCGCGGTAGGTTTCAATTGCCTCCCGGGCAGAAGCGAACATCCGGCCCCGGCCCTCCACATGGGTGCGCCAGCCGGCTTCCACCATGGGCCAGTTGGCCTCATAGCGGTCCATGGTGATCTTCATACGGCCGCCGCCGGAGGCGATGGCGTAGTCGCAGCCCTCGGTATTCAGCTCCGCCAGGACCTGCTCCAGCCGGTCCACATACTCCAGAGCGGAGGTGGCGGGCACATCACGGCCGTCCAGCAGAATATGGCAGTAGACCTTTTTGGCGCCTTCGGCGTGGGCCTTCTTCAGCATGGCGATCAGGTGGGAGATGTTGGAGTGAACGTTGCCGTCGGACAGCAGACCCAGGAAATGCAGCGCCTTGCCGGACAGGGCATTGTCCAGCAGCTTCTTCCAGGTTTCGCTCTGATAGAGAGAGCCGTTTTCGATGGACTCGCTGACCAGCTTGGCGCCCTGGGAATAGACCTGGCCGCAGCCAAGGGCATTGTGGCCCACCTCGCTGTTGCCCATGTCATCGTCGGTGGGCAGGCCGACGGCGGTGCCGTGGGCCTTCAGCCAGGTGTGGGGGCAGGTTTCCAGCAGATGATCCAGAGTGGGGGTTTTGGCGTTCTTCACGGCATCGCCGCTGCCGCCGTCGCCCTTGCCCACACCGTCCATAATTACCAGTACAATGGGTTTCTCCATAATAAGTAATACCTCCAGTAAAAGATCATATTCAAAAAAGATCAATAAGCAGTTTGCCAGTCGTATTATTTTACAACAGAAACGGGAAACTTACAACTCTTTTTTTATTTTTTCCGTTCCAGACAAAAATACTTCCGGGGCACCCCAAAATTAGGGTAATTCTCCCGGAAGTATTAAGAAAGTATGAAGCAGGCGGCTTACCGGACGTATTTTCCGCCCTTTTGGGGTCTGCGGAACACCAGCATGCCCACGCCCACCCCGCACAGCACCAGACCGATGAGGGCCAGTCCCACCCCCGTGCCGGAACGCCGGGGCGCTTCCTCCTCCGGGGGCTCCGTCGGCTTGGGATAGGGGAAGGATGCTTCCGTTGCTGCCTGGGTGGTTTCCTCCGGCACCGTGGTGGGCACCGTCACCGGCTCGGCAGTGGGCAGGGTTTCCGGCTCTGTTGTGGGCTGGACGGCGGGTTCGGTAACAGGCTCAGTGGTGCAAACCGTGGCCGTTTCCGTGTCCGCCTGGGTGGGCTCCTCCGGGATGTAGGGGTCATTTCCGTCGGAGTCCAGGAATTCGATCCGGCCTCCAAAATTCTCTTCCAGCTCCTGCACCAGCTTTACCGGCCAGGGGCGGCTTGCCGGGTAGTAAATCTTCACACTGCTTCCCCACAGGCAGTTCAGCCGGAAGGAGGGAAAGGTTCCCTCACAGTGGATGGCGGTAAGGCTTTTGCAGTCCCGCAGGCATTCCTCATCAAAGACCCGAAAGCTGCTGGGCAGATGGATCCGTACCAAAGCGTCGCAGCCCAGAAAGCTGCCCTTTCCCAGGGTGGTTACATCGTTGCCGATGGATACCTCCTGAAGGGCGTCATAATCCCGGAAGGCATTGTCCCCCACCGTGGTTACTCCGTCGGAGATCACCGCTTTGGTGATTTCCCCACGATAATCGTCCCAGGGAGCCGCAGCTTCAAAATTCTCCATGGGCCCGCTGCCGGAAACCGTCAGCGTGCCGTCTTCGTAGGTCCATTCGATTCCCTCCCCGCAGGCGCCTGTGACGGCTTCCGCCCCGGCGGGGATTGTGAGGGCCAGCACAGCCAGGGCTGTACAGAAAACCAGGGCAAACATTCTATGCTTCATGGGTATCTCCTTGTGGTCTTGAAAGTTTTTGCTCCGGAAAAGGAAGAGTTCGCTCAATTGACAATTTACAATTGATAATTGACAATGAAGGAATCCCCTTCGGGGATAAATGAAAAAATTCGATAATCCGAAAGAACTCTTGAATTTTTTGTATATTCTAATCAAAATTATTCAAATTCATCCCGAAGGGATACCATAATTGTCAATTGTTCATTGTCAATTGTCAATTCACAAAAGCTCCCTCTTCTCAATTCATGGTCCCCTCGGCCCGGTCGAAGAGGGCGCTTACCCGTGCGCGCAGGGCCGCGGCCTCCGGCGTATCCCCGCTGCCGCTGCTCTCGATCCATTCTACGGACGCCTGCTGGGCAGCGCGAAGGGTTTCCATATCCATGCTCAGGTCTGCCACCCGGAAGGCAGGCAATCCCGACTGCCGGGAGCCGAAGAAATCACCGGGACCCCGGAGCTTCAGATCCTCCTCCGCGATGCGGAAGCCGTCGTTTGTCCTGCAAAGGGCTTTCAGTCTCTGCAGGGTTTCGGGATTGCGGTTGTGGGTGGTCAGCACGCAGAAGCTCTTGGCGCTTCCCCGGCCTACCCGTCCCCGGAGCTGGTGGAGCTGGCTCAGACCGAACCGGTCCGCGTCCTCAATCACCATCAGGGTGGCATTGGGCACATCCACCCCCACCTCAATTACCGTGGTGGCCACCAGGACATCCGCTTCTCCCCTGGCAAAGGCCGCCATGGCGGCTTCCTTTTCCGATCCCTTCATCTGTCCATGCAGCAGACTTACCCGCAGATCCGGAAATACCGTCTGCTGCAGGGTCTGGGCCCAGGCGGATGCCGCCTTCACCCCCAGCTCCTGATTTTCCTCCACCGCGGGGCAGACCACAAAGGCCTGATGGCCCTCCTGCACCTGCTTGCGGACAAAGGCATTGAGCCTGGCCCGGTAGGATTCCCCCACCAGGAAGGTTTCCACCTTCTGCCGTCCCGGGGGGAGCTCATCCAGAACGGACACTTCCAGATCCCCGTACATGAGCAGAGCCAGGGTCCTTGGAATGGGCGTGGCGGACATAACCAGCAGATGGGGCGCTTCTCCCTTGGCGCTGAGCCTGCTGCGCTGGCCCACGCCGAAGCGGTGCTGCTCGTCGGTGATCACCAGCCCCAGATTGGCAAAAACCGTGCTCTCGGAAATGAGCGCATGGGTGCCCACCACAATCTTGCTCTCCCCGGAGGCAATGCGCTGCCGGATCTCCCGCTTTTCCTTCGCCGTCTGGGAGCCCGTCAGCAGGGCCACCGGAATGCCCAGAGGCTCGAACAGCCGGCAAAGCGATTGGTGGTGCTGCTCCGCGAGAATCTCTGTAGGAGCCATCAGGGCCGTCTGGGCCCCGTTTCTTGCCGCGCAATAGGCGGCGGCCGCCGCCACCATGGTCTTGCCGCTGCCCACGTCTCCCTGGACCAGCCGGTTCATGGGGCTGCCTCTGCCGAAATCCCCCAGGATCTCCTCCACCGCCCTTTTCTGCGCCCCTGTGGGGGCAAAGGGCAGGCATTGATAGAATTCCTCCATCCGAAGATCTCCGTATGCCGGAACCTTCTTCATGGCCCTGGCGGAGCGCATCAGCGCCAGGCCCGCGGAGAATACGAAGAACTCCTCAAAAATCAGCCGTTTCCGGGCCTGCTCCGCCTGGGCCATATCCATCGGTGTATGGATCGCCCGATAGGCCTGCTCCGCCGGAAGAATGCCGTAGCTTTCCCGGATTTCCGGCGGCAGGATTTCTGCAGGCGGATCGCAGACCGCCAGGGCCTGGCCCACAAGCTTTGCCATGGCCGCGTTGGTGAGCCCCGCGGTCAGGGGATAAATGGGCATAACCCGGCGGGTTGCAACAGCCGGCGCTTCCGGCAGCTCAAAAATGGGATTGGTGATTCCGTAGCCGGAAAAGTCTCCGGAAAGGGCGCCGTAAAACACATATTCCCGGCCATATTCCAGGTTCTCCGCGGCGAAGCGGGAATTGAAAAAGGTCAGGTTCAGTCTGCCGGAATGGTCCGCCACCTGCACCTTTGTCAGATCCAGCCCCTTGCGGATGTGGGCTGTTCTGGGCGTGGACATCACCACCGCCCGGAAGCAGGCAGGCTCGTTCACCATCAGGTCGGCAATGCGGCTTTCCCGGGTCCGGTCCTCATAACCCCGGGGGAAATGGCAGATCAGGTCCCCCAGGGTAAAAATATTCAGTGCCTGCAGCATTTTCGCCTTGGCGGGGCCGACCCCCCTGAGACTGCTCACCGGATCGGTAAGCCTTGCCATGATACCACCTTCTTTCCGGATGTGATGAATGGGTTGGATGCAATAGGGGGAGATTGCTGAATTGACAATTCGATAAATCCTTCTTTACCACACCAATCCCCAATTTCTCACAAAATGAAAAAACTCCCTCCAAGCAGCGCTCGGAAGGAGATATTTTCAGAGAACTCAGGCCAGCTTGTTCAGCTTCAGGGTCATGCTGCTCTTCTTCCGGGCAGCGTTGTTCTTGTGCAGAAGACCCTTACCGACTGCCTTGTCCACAGACTGGACGGCAACCTTGTAGGCGCTCTGGGCAGCGGTCTTGTCGCCGCCTTCCACAGCAGCCTGGAACTTCTTCAGGTTGGTCTTCAGTTCGGACTTGTCGGCCTTATTCTTCTCGTAAGCAATCTTGGAAGAAAGGACATCCTTCTTAGAGGACTTGATGTTGGGCATGGATTCCACCTCCTCACGCCGGTATTTCATACAGACCCGTATTATAACGGAAAATAAAAGCAAAATCAACCCTTTTTTGAAAAAAATATGGACGGGAACTGATTTCTTTTTTCGTTTCCCTGTTTTCCTCCTTGTCAAGTCATTCATTTTTCACAAAAAATTCATATGTGGCAAAATGCCCATTCCCCCAAAAAGTCAAAAAAGCCTCCGCATCCCGGAAAATATTATGTAATCCGTGTGTGTTTTCAACAGACAGAGGAGGCTGTGGAAAACTTCTGTGGATAAACCTGTGGAGAATGTGGAAAACTCAATTGTTTCCACAGGTTTTTCCCCTCCGGCCCCGGCAGGCGCTCCTGTGTAAAACCTGCGCCGGAGGCGGTCACACATCCGCCCTCCGTGAACAGCCGCCGGAATCGATCCCAAAGCGCAACCTGGAAAACTTGCGCCAAAAGGTTCCGATTCCTCCCCGTCTTTTTGAAGGGAAAGGACCGCTTTCCTTTTTTGCGCCAAAAAATTTGTGACATCCTCCAAATTTTCGGAGGTATCATTCTTCCTTTCCCGGGAAATACTGGCCGTAAGCGTCCGCCACCGCGTCACCTTTCACCACAGGAGGAAACCATCCATGCAGGGTAAAGTAGACATCTGCGGCATCGCCACATCCCAGCTTCAGGTTCTCGGTCAGGAGGAGACCCGGGACCTTCTGATCCGGAGCAGAGCCGGAGACCGGTCGGCCCGGGATAAGCTGATCGAAGGCAATCTGCGCCTGGTGCTGTCCGTAATCCAGCGCTTTGACAAGCGGGGCGAAAGCCCGGATGACCTATTCCAGGTGGGCTGCATCGGCCTGATGAAGGCCATTATGAACTTTGACCCCGACAAACAGGTGAAATTCTCCACCTACGGGGTCCCAATGATCGCCGGGGAAATCCGCCGTTACCTCCGAGACAACAGCGCTATCCGGGTATCCCGCAGCATCCGGGATGTGGCCTACCGGGTGCTGCAGTGCAAGGAAGCCCTCACCGCCTCCCTGGACCGGGAGCCCACTCTGGACGAAATCGCCGGAGCCCTGGGTCTGTCCCGGCAGGAGGTCAGCCAGGCCCTGGACGCGGTATGCGCCCCGGTAAGCCTTTACGACAGCGTTTACTCCGACGGCGGCGACCCGCTGACGGTAATGGACCAGGTTCAGGACACCCGGAATA
>JAXEMQ010000114.1:0-18734 GCA_034099845.1 Faecousia sp. | reverse complement strand
CTCCACCTTGCGGAAGGTTTTGCAGTCCTCCCTGCAGCCATCCAGCCACAGGGTCTGCTCCCGCAGCAGGCGGCAGCCCATCCAATAGCCGGAGCCCATGTCGGAAAAGGCGTAGTTCCAGCCGCCGATGCGGGACACCGCGCCCCTGCTGTCAATGCCCATGACAACGGAGCCGGTACCGGCAACCACCACCACACCGGGCACATCCGCCGCTGCCCAGAAAGGCAGCACTGCGTCATTCACCACCAGGGTTCTTTCCGGCAGAAAGCCCGCCTGCTGGACCAGGGCCTCATATACCATCTGGTCCTCCGGTGTGTCGCAGCCGGACATGCCCCACACACTGCGGCTGATGAGTCTGGGCCGCACTCCGGCCATTTCCATTCGGCGGGTCAGATCCCGCAAATTGCCAAAGGCCTTGGCATTGCCCACCGCTTTGAAGCTGGTGGGCCCGCCCTGAAGGCACAGAACCTCCTTGCCCTGCTCATCGGCTACCCGAAACTCTGTCCAGGAACCGTTTCCGTTGACGCCCAAATACAGTCTTGTCATATTTCTGTCCTCTCCTGAAAAATGCCTGAAATCCGCTTTTGTGCCGCCTGAAGAAACAAGGCACCGGGCCGGATTCTTTGATCGCCTGCCGGAGATCCTCCTGTCGGCAGGAAGCCCCCCAAAGAACCGCCCTTACATTTTTCTACAAATAATGTATCTCATTCTGCAAATAAAAGCAACAGATTTTTTTCTTGAAGCATCTTCCACTTTACATTTCCCCGTCCGGGACGGTATAATGGGAAAAGGCAACGGCCCTCTTTTTCCTCTATCTCTCTGAATTCGGAGCCATTCTATGAAAAAAATTCTTTTGTCCGTTCTGATTCTGCTCCTGTTCACCGCCGGGTGCAGCCCCGCTGCCGGGGAAGCCGGCGAAAGCAGCAGCATTTATCTCACCGCAATGGATACCGTTATGAAGCTGACCGCCTACGGCCCCCATCGGCAGGAGGCCCTGGAACAGGCCAAGGCGGAAATTGAACGGCTGGACACGGCCCTCAGCATCGGAAATCCCGACAGCGAGATTTCCAGGCTCAACGCCACCGGTTCCGCCGTCCTTTCCCCGGATACCGCCGCCCTGCTGGGCCGGGCCATGGAGCTGAACCGGGATACGGAAGGACTGTTTGATGTCACCGTGTATCCGCTGGTGAAGCTCTGGGGCTTTTTTGACAAAAACTATCATGTTCCCACGGAGGAAGAGCGGCTGGATGCCATGGCCCGCATAGGAAGCCACCGGCTGACCTTCTCCCCGGAAACGGGAGCGGTTGCCCTGGGCCCCGGGCAGAGCATTGACCTGGGCGCCATCGGCAAGGGCTATGCCTCCCAGCGGGCGGCGGAGCTCATGAAGGAAGCCGGGGTGTCCAGCGCCCTGCTGTCCCTGGGGGGAAATGTGCAGTGTCTGGGCAGCAAGCCCGACGGAAGGCCTTGGAACATCGGCATCCGGGACCCCTGGAGCGAAACAGGAAGCCTTTACTGTACGGTGCAGGTTCGGGACAAGGCCGTCATCACCTCCGGCGGTTACGAACGCTATTTTGTGATGGAGGGAAAAACCTATCTGCATATCCTGGACCCCAGAACCGGATGCCCCGCGGAAAGCGGTCTGAGCTCCGTCAGCATCATCACGGAGGACGGCGCCCTGGGAGACGGCCTTTCCACCGCCCTGTACATCATGGGTTTGGAAAAAGCCGGGGACTACTGGCGCAGCCACAGCGATTCCTTTGAAGCCGTGCTCATTGCCGACGACGGCAGCCTCTACGCCACCCCGGGGCTCAAGGGAAGCATTTCCTCCCAGCACCCCATCGTTTATCTGGAACCATAAAATCTTCCCCGGACGGTCGTCCGGGGACTTTTTTCAGGGCAAATAATTTTTGGTCAGTTCCACAATCCGTCCGCCAGCGGTGCGGACCACCGTTGCTTCCGGCCGGAAGGAATCCGTCCGGTTCTCCATGGACATGAGGAAATCTCCGGCGGAAATCTGCCAGCCGGGATTCTCCGGGTCGGAATTGTCCGTAAACACAAAGCCCGGATCCACACTGAGGGTCACTTCCCCCAGGGGCAGCAGAACCGATCCCCAGTCCGGAATGGCCTGGAAAAACAGGCCCTCCTCCTGGGTATAGAGGTCACAGCCGTCCTTTTCCGTGCCGCCGTTGACGGCAACATGATTCCCGTTTCTTTCCAGGGCTTCCACCTTCAGCTGCCGGTCGGTGAGCACCAGCGTATCTCCCGGGGCCAGACTCCCGATGTCCGCCCCATCATATTTGGGTGTGTAATAGGGCGCTAGCGTGATCACCAGATCCCCCTCCGTCACATGGACATCCGACGGCTCAAAGGCCGCCGCGAAGGTACAGTCCTCCAGGTCCTCCAGACTCAGGTCCGGTGCCAGCGGAGCCACTGTTTTGGGCTTTGCCGGAGACTCCGTCTGGGCAGGCTCCTGTTTCCCGCCGCAGGCGGCCAACAGCAGCAGCGCAAGCGCAAGCATGATGATCCATCTTTTTTTCATTTGTTTCCCTCCCGGAGCATTCCGTCGGTACGGACCGCGCAATGGGCCCTCCGATCATTACGGGAGTATTATACGGAAATTCCTCCGATTATTCAACATGGAATTGTGAATTTCTCTCCGGCCCCCAGGATGTTTTCTTCTTTGGAATGGCCATGGCCGTCAGGATCAGGGGGAAGGCCATATAGCAGTTAAGCCCATCGCTTTCCGCGATACCCGCAACCGCCCAGGAAAGGAGCATCACATTCACTGCCGCATTTCTTTGTCTTGCCAAAAGGAAGACGCACAGCGCCACCACCAGAAACGGCGCGATGCCCTGCCATACCATCATCATCAGGTAAAGATTGTCCAATTGGGCAACCTGGGCCACATGAAAGGCGGAGCCATCCGGCTGGAGCCCCCGGATGGCGTCACCAAACAGGCTCAGTCCCCGGTAGCAGTACCACACGGCGGGTTGGGCCAGTCTTGTTGACATAATCCCGTCAAGCTTCCAGATCAGCGACCCCCAACCGCGGCAGTTCACCAGGATGACCAGAAAAACGGCAAAAAGCGCCATTGGAGTGGCCGCCGCCGCGGTATGCAGCAAGGGATTCTTCCGGGCTGTCCGCTTCTGGTAGACATACACCAGCGCCGTCAAGAAAATCGTCATAAGCAGCGGCATTCGGGAGGACGTGAGCTGAAAGATCGCCAGCTGAACAGCCAGCAGGGCCAGAAGCTGCCGCTTCTTTATGGAGCCGAAATGCAGATAGCACCACAGCTGGGTCAGGGCAAAGACCACACCGCCGGGGGCCGTATAGTGCCGGTAGCCCAGCCGCAGGAGCACATGACTCTCACCGACAAGGAGCCTGCGCAAATCCGCGTTGTACATCCAAATGGACCGGACCCCCGCCCTGTCCAGCACGAGGGCCAGCACCAGAAACAGGAGAAAAAACAGGCACTTCCAGTTGAAGATCAGCTTCACTGCCTTCTGAACATTTTTTCCCCCCAGGGCCAGCACCGTAACCGATGTGATGAGCAGGTGATATATCCCCGTGCGTACAGCGGCAAGTGCGATGATGCCCAGTCCCATGGCGCACAGCGTCATCTCCCGGGGGCTGTTCCAGTCCTTCACGGCACAGAAAAGCATCACAAGCAGCGCGGCAGCGGCCAAGCCGTTATCCAGCAGTTCCGGAACCGGAAACAGATCCTGCATGGACAGCTCCACCTTCACCGTAAACAGCACCACTCCCAGGTATACCAGACTGTCCGGCACAAGGGCCTCCTTCATCCGGCGGACCGTCAAATACTTACAGGACATATCCGTCCTCCTTCTATGGAAATTGCCGGGACCTTTATCCATTGCGAATGTTTTCCTTGTTGAGAAATCCCCCTGCGATGGTCCGCCAGAGGATTTCCATATCCAGGCGGACGCACCAGTTGTTGATGTACCACAGGTCCAGCTCTATCCGTTTGCGAATATCCGTATCCCCACGGAAGCCGTTGACCTGGGCCCAGCCGGTCATGCCGGGACGAACCAGCTGACGAATTAGATAGTTGGGAATTTCCTCCTGAAAGTGCTCCACATGATAAGGAATTTCCGGCCGGGGCCCCACCAGGCTCATGTGCCCTGCCAGCACATTGAACAGCTGGGGCAGTTCGTCCAGGCTGGTCTTGCGGATAAATCTCCCAAACACGGTTTTCCGCGGATCCCGGTCCGTTGACCAGGCCGTATCTGCCCCGGAGTTTACCCGCATACTGCGGAATTTGAGCATGGGAAAGGGTTTCCCCTTCCGGCCCACACGAGTCTGCACAAACAGCACCGGGCCGGGGCTGCTGAGCATGACGCCAATGGCAATGGCCGCCATCAAAGGACTTGCTGCCACAATGCCCAGAAAGGACAGAAGAATATCTGCCAGTCTTTTCAGTGCCGCGTTGAGAAGATTATCCAATGGTGAAGCATTCAGGTTAATCAGCTTGGTGCTGCCAATCACATCAATGGTGGGGTTCTCCGGGATATAATCGTTATACTGGGGCACCAGTTTCGCCCGGATGCCCAGCTGGTTTGCGGCATCAATCACGGTATCCACCCAGGACTGCCCGGAAGCGGACAACGCGATGATCAGTTCGTCCAGCTCTCTGGCCTTCAGGATTTCATGCACCTGTGACAGTGTGCCGAACCAGGTGCCCAGGCCCTCTGTCTGTTCCTCTCCGATGTAGCCGTCGATACAAAAGCCCATCTGCGGATTGTCCAGGACATTTCGGGCGTACTGATGGGCCAGCGAGCCGCTTCCAACCAGGATGACGTGCTTCTGATTGAAGCCCATGCGGCGGACGTAGCGCATAATCACGCGCACCAACAGATGCTTGAGTCCCACAAAGCCGCTGCTCAGGCAATAGAAAATGGCAATCATAATCCGGGAAACGTCGCTGATATGCCGAAGATACAGCCAGGCAATCAGCATCATCAGGCATACCGCATTCGCCAGCAGAATCGAAAGCAGCTCCTGACCGGCTCTGCGGTACCGCTGGGGTACATACACACGCAGCATGTAGAACAAAATCAGCTCCGCACCGCAGTAAAGGGCAAGCAGCTGCATGTATTCCATACTGCGCAGATTGATGCTCCAGGTGCCGTCCATCATACCAAAGCGGATTCCGATGGCCGCGAAATACGCCAGAACCGTCAGAAATGCATCGCTGAGCAGATGGATCATATTCAGGATTCTCTGATTTTGTTTGATCATCTTTCTCCCCCACGCCATTTCCGTACCAGAAACAATCCGCCTTTTTTCAGCCAGTTCTGTTTTTCCAGATTCACCACCGGAAGCTCACGATAGGAAATGTGGTTTGTATTCAGCCAGGTGTCGATGAGCCGTTCCGCCACATAGCCGAACACCCGGCGATCTTTGGCATCATACCCTGATATATCCAGCTTCTCTTCCAACCGGAAGAGAATGCCAAACAACCACCCGCAATAAGCATCCGCAAGGTCCTTGCGCATGATGAACATATTGAAGCGATGGCCCGATATTTGCGCCATGCTGCGGTCGAAGGCCGGAAGGTATTCCGGAGCAACCCTTTCCAGGATTTCCCGGGTAGTGTCCAGATCCTGTTCGTGGTGGGCGTGGATGTACTGGGAATAGTTGGTTTCAATCCAATAGCGGCGCTTCCGGGGCAGCACCACAGCCGTGGTTTCCAGAATGGACCGCAGGTCATCCCCCGCAAGGATCCGGGCTTGTCTGGGCCCAAAGGGTTTCCCCGCGAAATACCGGCGGTAATGGCACAGGCCCAGGTAGTCGCTGTCCAGGTTCTTCCAGGCCCAGTAAAGGGCGGTAAGCTCGCAGAAGGTCTCGTTCTTTTCCGATATATGCCGCCCCGTATTGTCGTGGAGCATATCCGAAATCGGGTGTGTATGCAGAGCGGTGCCTGCCTCCACATATTGATAGATGCTGTCATCGCTCTTCCAATAGGGCTTGTGGCAGGCCACCACGATGGTGTATTTCTTCTCCATTGTGCTCCCCCCGGGATGCCGTGTTCGTTCAGGAGAGGGACCCAAGCTCCCGATTACAGGTACTTCTCCGCTGCCGCCAAAGCGGCGGCAATGACGGCATCCATATCGTAGTATTTGTATTCGCCCAGACGGCCGCCGAAGATGACCTTTTGCTCCTGGTCTGCCAGCGCTTTGTACTTTGTGTACAGAGCGCTGTTTTTTTCGTCGTTAACGGGATAGTAGGGTTCGTCTCCGGGGTGCCATTCGGAGCTGTACTCCCGGCTGATGACGGTTTTGGGTAGGTCCCTGCCCTGCTCGTCCTTGCCGAAGGTAAACCACTTGTGCTCGATGATCCGGGTGTAAGGGGTCTCGGCGTCGGTGTAGTTCACGGCGGCGTTGCCCTGGAAGTTGGGGGTGTCCAGCAGTTCCGTCTCGAAGCGGACGGAGCGGTATTCCAATGCGCCCAGGGCGTAGTCAAAGTAGGCATCAATGGGGCCGGTGTAGACCACCTTTTCCGCCAGGGCGTCCAGCTCGGTCTTGTGTTCCAGATAGTCCACGCCAAGGCGCACCTCAATGCCTTCCAGCAGATTCTCCACCAGACGGGTGTAGCCGCCAATGGGGATGCCCTGATAGAGGGCGTTGAAGTAGTTGTTGTCAAAGGTCAGCCGGACAGGCAGACGCTGGATGATGAAGCTGGGCAGCTCGGTGCAGGGACGGCCCCACTGCTTCTGGGTGTAGCCCTTGATGAGCTTCTCGTAGATGTCGGTGCCCACCAGGGAGATGGCCTGTTCTTCCAGATTCTTCGGCTCGATGATGCCCGCTGTGGCCTTCTGTTCGGCGATTTTCGCCGCGGCCTCGTCAGGGGTCACCACGCCCCACATCTTGTTAAAGGTGTACATATTGAAGGGCAGGCTGAAAAGCTGCCCCTTATAGTTTGCCACCGGGGAGTTGGTGAAGCGGTTGAAGGTCACAAACCGATTGACATAATCCCACACTTCCCGGTTGTTGGTATGGAAAATGTGCGCACCGTATTTGTGGACGTCGATGCCCGCCACCTTTTCGGTGTAGACGTTGCCGGCAATGTGATCCCGCTTGTCAATGACCAGGACGGATTTCCCGGCAGCTTTGGCTTGTTGAGCGAAGACGGCGCCGTAAAGACCGGCGCCGATGATTAGGTAGTTGTACATGAATTTCCCCTGATGACTACAAATGAAAGGA
Organism: Faecousia sp.; assembly: GCA_034099845.1. Classification (GTDB taxonomy): domain Bacteria; phylum Bacillota; class Clostridia; order Oscillospirales; family Oscillospiraceae; genus Faecousia. Next base: position 11,511 of record JAXEMQ010000114.1, on the reverse strand, counting down.
ATTTTCCCATTTCCGATCCACTTTTATACAGTATCCAACGTGGCGCAGACAGAAAGCGCTCGATCCAGTGCCTGATCCATGTTGTAATACTTGAAATCCGCCAGACGGCCGCAGCAGATCAGATTGGGGATCTGGTCTGCCATGGCCTTATACTTTGCGTACTGTGCCTGACTGGCCTCTGTGAGAACCGGATAGTATGGCTCCATCTTTTCTCCTTCCCGGTAGGGAAGGGAGGTTTCCACAGCGTAGCTGGTGCCAGCTTTTTCCTGCACTGGCAGCTTTTTGTATTCCGTAATCCGAGTGAAGCCCGGCTCCTGAGGATAGGCAACCACGGGAGCGTCCTGCAGGCTGTCGATATCCTCATAGCGCCATTCGAAGCTTACAGAACGGTAAGGAAGTTGGCCGTAAATGCTGCCAAAGAGTTCGTCCAGCGCACCGGTGTAAATTACCGGAATCTCCAGTTTCTCTCCGTCCAGGAGCAGCTGATTATCCTGCACCTTCAGGTGCTCCAGAGCTTCTACACCAAGCTCCACCCGGATATTGGGATGATCCAGCAGATTCTCAAAGAACCGGGTAAAGGAGTGCCGGGGCATGACCTCGTAGGCATCGTCAAAGTAACCTACGTTGTAGGAGAACCGCAGCGGAACGCGTTTCAGTACGCTGGGATCAATTTCACTGGGGTCTACCCCCCACTGCTTGGCTGTGTAGGGCGCGTAATCATTCTCAAACAGATATTGGGCGTAGCCCCGGATATCCGGATCGGGATGCTCCAGCACTTCCACCACAGTAGCCGTCTGCCGCCCCTCAAAGGCTTCTGCCAGCTTCTTTTTCAGGACTTCCGCCTGATCCTTGGGATAGAAGGTGTCAATGGTGGTGAAATTGAAGGGGGTCGGGGTATACGTTCCGTCCCACACCGCGCCACAGGTCAGCTTATACGGCTCCCACTGCTCATATTGGTACATATAATCATACAGGTGTCTTTCTTTGGTATGGAAAGTGTGGGGGCCATACTTCTGCACCAGAAATCCATGATCATCCACATAATCGTACATATTGCCGCCAATATGATCCCGTCGTTCCCAGATAGTCACCTTTTTTCCCAGCTTCGCCAGATGCCGGGCGATGACCGCGCCGGACAGGCCGCAGCCTACCACAAGACAATCAAAGTCAGAATTCATCGTAATGCTCCATCAGCTGGGCAAAGGACTGAAGATTCTTGTCCTTATCCGCCAGAATCAGCTTATCCTCGCCACCGATCAGTTCAAGCGGCCACTGCACGCCGATATCGGGATCATTCCACAGGATGCCGTCGTCATACTCGCCGTAGAACTTCTCCCCACATTTGTAAGAAACAATGGAATCCTCCAGGACAAGGTAGCCATGGGCACAACCCGCCGGAACCAGAATTTCATTGTGCTTTTCCCCGATCAGATCGAAAGCCAGCCATTTTTTGAAGGTGGGGCTGTCTTTCCGCAGGTCAACCACCACATCCCATACATGACCGTGAATGCAGCGAACCAGCTTGGGCTGCTGCTTTATGCGCTGAAAGTGTAGGGCGCGAATCACACCCTTATAGCTGGTAGTATAGAACACTTCAGCAAGGTCATGTTTGATACCGTTGGCCTCGAACACTTCTTTGGAATAGTCCTTGGTGAAGCAGCCCCGGATATCGTCCGCATTAAAGGGCGTTACTTCAATCAAGCCGGGAATTTCTGTCTCGCGGAATTCAAATTTCTGTATCATTGTTAGATCTCCTGTTCCTTCCACCACTCCATGGTGCGCTTACAGCCCTCGGCGAAGCTGATTTCGGCACGGAAGCCGGTGTCGGCTTCGGTCTGGGAGCAGTCAAATTTGCTCAGAGGCAGGTCAATGCCGGTAAAGGGGATGTCTCCGAAAATGAAGTCCAGCTCCGGAGCGATGGCAGCCTTCATTTCCAGCAGGAATTCCTTCAGAGGACGGGCGGTGGAGCTGCCGATCAGGTACTCGTGGAAGGGCTTGCCGTTTTCGCCGATGAGCCGGAAGGCTCTTGCCACATCGTCAATATAGACGAAATCGTAATTCTGGGTTCCGGCGGTGAACTGGGGAGCCTCCCCACGGATGCACTTCTGAATGGTGGTGTTGACCATGCGTGGACTGCGCTCGCCCACGCCGTAGGCGTTGGTAATCTCAGGCCAGATCAGGTCGATGCCGATCTGTGCTGCCACGGACATACACATCACATGGGCAATCAGCTTGCCGCCGCCATAGATATAGCCCATACCGGGCTTGTTTCCCTGGGTGTAGGCGGCAGCCATGGTCTCGTGCTCCATAATGGAACCGGCGCAGACGAAGCGCTTGCAGCCCAGTTCCTTGGCAACCCGCAGAGAATCCACCGTCCACTGGGCGTTTTGCAGCTGCAGAACCGTATCCGCCCGGGCAGGACCGGCGCTACCAGCCCATGCAAAGTGGTAAAAGATGTCGTATTCCTGGGCAGGCAGCTTGTCCTTCAGGCTGGCCATCTCCGCCAAATCGCAGGGGACAAAGATGACCCGGGGATCCTGGGGAAGGTTGTTGCATCTGCCCTCCCGACCCAGCGCATAAATCCGGTAATCATATTTCAGCAGTTCCCTCACCAGAGCGCCGCCCAAAAAGCCGTTGGCACCGGAAACAATGACAGTCCTCATGCTCATTCCCCCATATATTCCTTGATTTGCCGATCCATTTCGGCGGGGACATCTCCCTGGTCGAACCAGACCCGGCTCCATTCCACGGTTTTTCCAATGGCCTGCTCGATATGCCACCGGGGCTGCCAACCGAAGGTGCGCTTGATCTTGGAGCAGTCCAGCTTCAGGAAGTTGGCCTCGTGGGGCGCGTTGGCTTCCGCCTGATTGATCCACTTGGCATTTTCGCCCCAGGTGGCGCAGAACAGATCCACCAGCTGGCCGGTGGTAACGCAGTCGCACTCATCGGGGCCCACATTGTACCAGCCGGCATAAGCGCCGTCCTCGTACTGCTTCTGGGCAATCATCAGATAGGCGAACAGCGGCTCCAGCACGTGCTGGTAGGGCCGGGTGGAGTGGGGATTGCGGACGATGATGTCCCGTCCCTCCTGCATGGCGCGGACGCAGTCGGGCACAATCCGGTCGTTGGCGAAATCACCGCCGCCGATGACATTGCCCGCCCGGGCAGTGGAGATCGCCACAGACCCATCGGCAAAGAAGCTGTTTTTGTAGCTGTGGGTCACCAGCTCGGAGCAGGATTTGGAGTTGGAATAGGGATCAAAGCCGTCCAGCGGTTCGTTTTCCCGGTAGCCCCACTCCCATTCGTTGTTATGGTAAACCTTATCCGTGGTGACATTCAGGAAGCTCTTGACACTTTGGCTTCCCCGGACGCATTCCAGGATATTGACGGTGCCCATGACATTTGTCTCGTAGGTGTAGGCAGGGTCTTTGTCGCTGTCCCGGACAATGGGCTGGGCTGCCAGATGGAGGACAATTTCAGGCTGGGCAGCATCGAAGGCGGCTTTCAGTTTCGCGGCATCCCGGATATCCCCAATGACAGAGGTCATCTTTCCTTCCAGTCCCGCCAGCGCGAAGAGATTTGGCTCGGTGGGAGCAGGCAGAGAATAGCCTGTTACTTCCGCACCGGCGGAAATCAGAATCCGACACAGCCAGGTGCCTTTGAAGCCGGTATGACCGGTGACAAACACCCGCTTTCCCCGGTAAAAGTCAAAATCGATGTATTTCATCTGTCCTCCCACACTTTCCAGGGGGCGTTTCCGCTTGCCCAGAGTTTTTCCAGTTTTTCCTTTTCCCGGACGGTGTCCATGCACTGCCAGAAACCCTTGTGGGTATAGGCGGCAAGCTGCTGCATTTCCACCAGCTTGGTCATGGGGCCTTTCTCGAACACGGTGTCGTCGCCCTCGATGTAGTCGAACAGCTCCGGCTGGAATACCATGAAGCCGATGTTGATGAGGTCGCCGTCGAAATCGGATTTTTCCCGGAAGGCATCCACCATGCCGTCCTCCCGGACTTCCAGAACGCCCTTGTTCTGGCCGAAGTTATAGACGGACACGGTGCCCAGCCTGCCGTGCTGTTTGTGGTATTCCACCAGTTCCCGGATGTTCACATCTCCCACGGCATCCCCATAGGTCAGCATAAACGGCTCGTCGCCCACATACTCCTTAATGCGCTTGACCCGGCCGCCGGTCATGGTGTTCAGACCGGTGTCCACTACGGTGACCTTCCAGGGGTCGGAATGGGTGCGGTGGATGGTCATTTCGTTTTTCCCGTTTGTGAAATCGTAAGTAATGTCAGAGGTGTGGAGGAAATAGTCGGCGAAATACTCCTTGATCACATGCTGCTTGTATCCGGCGCAGATGATGAACTCGTTGAAACCGTAGGCACTGTACACCTTCATGATGTGCACCAGAATGGGGATGCCCCCAATCTCGATCATAGGCTTGGGCTTGAACTGGCTTTCCTCGGAAATGCGAGTGCCAAAGCCGCCTGCTAAGATGACTACTTTCATAAGTGTTTCTCCCTTATCTTATATTTTGCTTGATGTCCTCGTGCATTGGCCGCTTAAGTCTGGGGTTGAACACATAATATATCTGTTTCAGTACTGCCCAACGCTTCGAACCTTTGGGAAGGATTTTCTTGAGCAGCTCACGTCTTTTGGTTCCTTTGGGGAAGAAGAAATCAGCAACTTTGCGGGCACCGGTGCGGCGGTCGTACAGTCCCATTCTGTTCTGGAGATCAAAAACAGCTGGGTGTAGTTGCCCTAATTTCAAATCAATCGTCCGAGCAATGATAGTGCCAAAGAATGGCGTCTGCTTCGCTACTTCCCACCATTCATATCCATAGTCCATTTCGGGTTCTTTCCACGGCTTTGGTTGAGCTGCCCAGTGGATAAGTAGAGGCCTGATATGCGCAGCGTGGTAATCTTCTTTGGCTTTAACCGGAGCAAAACTATCAATTGTGTCCCGAATGTGAGGTGCAACCATCGCATACATATTCCAGGCAATATCGAGGAATTTTATCTTTCCGTCATAGACTAAATTGAGAATATCTTGCTCTTGAACTTTGAATTTATGGCTCTGAGCTACTTTGAGAAGTTCTGTCATAGAAATAGTACGACGGCATTTTTCGAGATTGAAAAGCACTACACCTGTATTGACATATTTGTATGGATCAGTCATAGTCAAGATTTCTCTGCAATACTTTTGCATAGACCGGTCTCCATTAATCCACCCCTGCCAAACGACATCTGGTGATGCACCCATACAATAGTTCTCAACATCAATGGTAAACAACTCTGCAATATCAGTTTTCGCCACAATATCGCAGTCCATAACAATTGCTTTTGTATAATTCTTAAGAATATACGGCGCAAGTAAGCGGTAGTATGCTACCACGGACTGATTCTCTGAATTCACAAACAGCTCTATTCCCTTTATAAGCGGGTCGGGATTATAAAATCTGATTGAAATATTTTCTTTTCCATCAGCAAGCGAAGTAAGTAAATTCTTATTCTCGTCTGAAATATCATGTTCAAATATGATAAAATCATAACAATTCTCTTTATGTGAATAATTTATTACTGACTGAACGAATACACTGGCATACGGTGCAAAGAAATCACTTGAGCTAAAAACTATTGGCACATTGTTGGAGTCAAATGCTGGGGAAATCTCTTCAATATATTGAATCTTGGTATCTGAGAAGTAGACCAAATCCTTTTCACAGCATCTATAGTTACCAGTGCGAAGAAGATGCAAATAGAAAATACCAAAGAAATTCTCAGCCATGAAACCTGGCATACGTGTTTTCCAAACACCGTAATGCGATGTATCCAACCGCTTTTCCAGTTCAAACAACACATCAAAGAGCTTTGAACAAAAATCGTCAAATAGCGTTTTCTTCATCACAAAGCAATTATAATATTTTGCAAAGTGATCACTGAAATACCGATCAGCATCCTCCGAATACTCCGGGTACTTATCTTTGATAATTTCTATGAAAGAATCGACACCATCCATGTCGAAATCCCTAATTCTACTTTCACATAGGTCATACATAGACTCGTGTTTTCCGTCCCAAGCATAATGCACATCCTCACACGGTGTGGTAATCAAGTCATACTCTGCAATTACTCCTTGCATTTTGGAAGCATCCGCTAGGGCAAATTTTTTGAGATTTCGGTCAGAAAAACGATCGGTTACCAAAAAACCGCTCTTATCATTACTTGGTCGATTCGATTTATCTGCGAAGGAGATATATCTCCTGTAATGACATAAGCCATAATAATCCGCTTTTACATTTTTCCATGCCCAATAAAGGACTGTCAATTCGCAAAAGCTCATGCGCTTCTCTGAAATATTATCTCCCGTATCGTCTCCCAGCATCTGCACATTTTCCCGCTCGTCATACACAGCGCCGCAGCGCACGGGGATATACAGCGGATTGTCGATGGTCTCGCTGTCCTGATCAATCCGGTGGGACACAAAAATCTTAATATCGGGCTTTTCCGGTGTGCCGTGATAGCGCAGCGCCTCCACATCCGGTACTGGTTTGTACTGTTTCTCCATTTTATCCATCTCTCTCCCAATTAATGATTTACGAACTATTTTTCCGGTAAATTGTTTCGGAAAAACGCTTTGATTTTTTCTCTTCCGGCAGACCCAACAGGAAAAACCGGGTCAATCAGAGCCCGCAGCAGCCGATCCCCACCGTAGCGGAAATAGCGCCGCAGCCAGCCTACAGCAGTGGTGGGACGCTCTGCGTTGTCAAAGAACAGCAGCTGCACTTCTTTTACCCGCCAGTGCTCCCGGGTGATGACATGGTGCAGGAAAACGCCATACAGCATCTCCCCGATATATCCCGGCGTCCGCTTCATCCCGGCATCATAACCGGACATATCCAGCCTGCGCTCCAATTCAAACATAATGGGGAACTGAAACCGGCACAGCCGGTCAAACAGCTCCTTTCGCATCACATAGCAGTTATAGCCCCGGTGATATTCTCCCTCGAAATACTCCCTGGAAGACCGGCTGTATTCCGGCGTCAGTTCGTCAATCAGGTCAAACATCAGCTGGATGCTGCTTTTCTCAAAAAAAAAGCCATCGTGGGCTTCCCACATCTGCCGCACGGTTTTCTGTGGGCCTTCCGGGGTAGGAATTCTGCAAACAGGGGCCGGCTCCGAAGTCACAATGTCATATTGGGTAATGATGCGCTCCATACGGTCAGCATCCATTAGACCGTACCGCCACATATCATGGGGCAGAAAGCCCCGGAGCTGAACCATGTTGTGGACGTTGGTTCGGAACCGACGGTCTGTGAACAGCAGATAACGGCGGTAATGGCACAGTCCGTAATAATCCGCCTCCATGTTTTTCCACGCCCAATATTGCACCGTGAATTCGCAGAAGGTCATTCGCTTTTCGGAAATGTTGTCCCCCGTGTCATCCCCCGGCAGACCCCGGGGGTTTTCTTCATCAAATACCGCGCCGCACCGAACCGGGACATACAGCCGATTGGGAATCAGCTCGCTGTTCAGATCGATCCGGTGGGAAACAAATATTTTGATACCACCCATTGCTTCCGCCACACTCTCAGACCATGTAGGCATCGCAGACTTCCTGCGTGGGCCCGATCATCTTCACCGTGCCATGCTCCAACCAGATAACCCGGCTGCACATCTGGCGGATTTGCTCCAGACTGTGGGAGACGAACAGCACGGTAGTGCCGCCGCTCATCATCTCCATCATCCGCCTGCGGCTCTTTTCCTGGAATGCCGCGTCGCCGACTGCCAGGATCTCGTCCACAATCAGGATCTCGGGATTGACCACGGTTGCGATGGAAAAGGCCAGCCGCGCCAGCATTCCCGAAGAATAGTTCCGAATGGGCATATCCAGAAACTTTCCCAGTTCCGAAAACTCCGCAATTTCATCGTACTTTGCCTTGAGAAACTCCTCACTGTAGCCCAGAATCGCCCCGTTGAGGAAAATGTTTTCCCGTCCGGTCAGATCCATATCAAAGCCGGAGCCAAGCTCCAGCATGGGCACTACGTTGCCGTGACAGACCACACTGCCCTCGGTGGGCTTCAGAATGCCGGAGATCACCTTCAAAAGGGTACTCTTGCCCGCGCCGTTCCTGCCGATGAGGCCCAGTGTTTCCCCTTTTCGCACATCAAAGGACACGCTGTTCAGAGCCGTGAATTCTTCGTAATGCAGCTTTCCCCGGAGCGCCGTGGTCACAAATTCCTTCAAAGACATAATCCGGTCGGTATTCATGCGAAACCGCATGGTCACATCCGATACTTCAATCATTGTTTTACGCATAGCCACCACCTTACAAATACAGGACAAACCGATCCTGGTTACGCTTGAATACGAATGCGCCGAACAGCAATGTTCCCAGCGCAATCAACAGGCACTGGCCATAGACCGAGGGTTCCGGAGATATGCCGTTCAAAATGCAAATGCGAATGCTTTTGATAAAGTGGTACAGGGGATTGATGTCCAGCACAAACCGGAAGTTGTCCGGCAGGATGGATTCCGGGTAGAAAATCGCCGTAGCGTACATCCAGATCATGCTGAATACCCCCCACAAAAACTGGGTATCCCGAAAGAAAACCATGGCCGCCGAAAGCAGCAGACTGATGCCAAGGCTGAAAACAACCAGGCACAACAGGAAATACAGCGACAGCAGGGCGGATTTTTCAAACTGCACTCCGGTGACCACACAGACAATAATCAGCGGAATCAGGGAGATGACCAGATTGACCACCGAGGACAGCACTCGGCTCACGGGATAGATGTACTTGGGCATATACACCTTGGTGATCAGGCTGGCATTTCCCAAGATGGAAAACAGCGACATATTGCAGGCTTCAGAGAAGAAATTGAAGCAAACAATACCGATCAACAGATAGGAGGCATAGTTGGGAATATCACTTTTAAACAGCGTGGAGAAAATAAAGTACTGAACGCACATCGTCAGCAGCGGATTCAGGAAGCTCCAGAACATTCCCAGCACCGAGCGCTTATACTTGGTTTTAAAGTCCCGTGCAACCAGCTGACGGATCAGAAACTGATACTGCTGGACGGCAAGGATCGCGTTGATCAGATAGCTTTTTCTCCCGGATGAACATTTCCAAAAGGCGAACACCAACTCCGCCAGCAACAGCGCAAAGCCAAAGGCGGCAAAGGCCCAATAGTGCAGGCCAAACCAGATGTAGTCCGTGCCCTGAACGGAAAAACAGAGGGTGCCCATAACCGGCTCCGCCACGCCGTTGAAAAAGAGCAGCGTGTTGGGAAGGGTGGACTCCGTATGCATCAACGGGGAAGCCGCACTCCCCGGCTGGCTGTCCGGCGAGTAGACCCGCAGCATCAGCGGCACCCCTGCCAGTCCTTCCAGCGGCGTTTCCGCGGTCAGGGTGGTAATCCCCCCCTCCGGGATAGTCGCCGCGTCAAAGCTCCCGGACAGAAGAATCTGCTCGGTATTCATGTTGTAGAGCTCCATCACCACGCTGCCAGCATTGGCCCGGTAATAGGTACCCCATTGCAGACTTACCGTTTCCAGCCGCTGTACCCGGGTGGTGAAATGCTGGTCAATGCAATTGCCCGCATACAGCTCCACCGTACCGCTTTGGGCGATGGGCATACTCAAGCAGCCGTCGGACTGCTTCAGGTACAGCTGCTCCCCCGCCAGCAGGGGAAACAAAACCGCCAGCAACACATAGCCGATTACGCATACCACCGCGACCTTCTTCAAAATCGGATCGATTGGTGTGGTTTTTTTCTTGTTTGTTTTCCTCATTTGGTTCACTCCAAAATCTGATTCATTCGGCTTCCGACTGAATCATCTCTACTGTGGGCCGGAAAAGGAATCCTGCCCAGATCCCCCGAAAAAGCACCCGGAGCCTGGGTCCTTTCGGTTTTCCGTACCGAAGGATCCGCAGGAAATCCCGGCAGCGTTTGGCGAAGCAGTAGATTCTTCCCTTCATGCCCTCCTGCCGGTAGAGGTAGGCCTCATTCCGAAAGGCGTAGTAATACCGCCCAATCCGTTCCGGATTGTCCTTTGCAATATTGCTGCCGGTATTGTCTTTCATTGCATGAACGACCTGGCTCTGCCCGGAAACAAAGCTGGGGATATTTTCACGAACTGCAATCCGCCGGGTAAACTCAATGTCGTCCCCCCAGATGAAAAATTCCTTTATCGGAAGTCCAACACGGCGTATGGTTTCTCCACGCAAAAACAGCGACACAAAGGTCGCCTGCTCCGCCTGCACCAGGCCGTATTTCAGCAGCGGGCTAAACTCATAAAAGCGCTTTTTCAGCTTTTGCCGGTTCATTCTGCACTCGCTGCCGTCGGTCCACAGGGCCACGCTGCTGAGCCAGCCGTAGCTGCCTTCCAGCACGCTGTCCGCTTCCAGGAGCTTTTCCAGGGCATCCGGCTGGGGAAGGCAATCGTCATCCATGACCCACACATAGTCATAGCCCGCCTCCACCGCCCAGCGCATCCCGAGGTTAAAGCCCCCCGCGCCGCCTAAGTTGGCGCCGGTATTGCGGCAGTTCAGCTCCGGCTTGGATTCCAGCCACTGTGCCGTTCCATCGGAGCTGGCATTGTCCACAACCAGAATATCGCAGGCGCAGGTTTGGTTTTCCAGCTGCGCGATGCACTGCCTCAGCAGGTCTATCCGATTGTGGGTAACCACCACGGCAGCAGTCGGGTTCTGTGGCCTGTTTGTATGCATTCTGTTTTCTCCATTTCCGATAATCCGGTTTTCCGGGAACCGATTCCTTTTGAACCACACTGCAAGCGTTCTACGACATAATCAGCATTATGTTGTTGAAATAAAAAACGGGCGGCCTGTGGCTGCCCGAAAAGTGCGCAAAAACAAAACCCTTCTGCCTGCTTTTTCAAAATGATGGAAGAAGGGCCTCTTTGTGCTGCAGTTTTATGAACAAAGTATGCTAATCCCGTGGCTATTTGTTAATATTTGTAGTTGCATACGGATATGTAGTGTGATAAATTATAAGGAGCGTTATGGATGGAGTTCAATCGACATAACATAATGCTGATTATGTGATTCTAAAGGACCAGTCCCAGGCGCTCTATTTTCCGGCGGTGCTCCACACCGGTGGTCATGATATAGATTCTGGTGGTGTTGATGCTGCTGTGGCCCAGGATGTCCGCCAGCTTGGCGATGTCCTTTTCCACCCCGTAAAACGTGCGGGCAAACAGCTTCCGCAGGTTATGGGGAAATACCTTGCTGGCCTTTACCCCAGCTTTCTCGCAGAGCGCTTTCATCTGCGCCCAGATATTGCTTCTGTTCAGCGGCTTTCCGCTCCTGGTGACAAAAATCTCGCCGGAACGGATGCCGCTTTTCTTTGCGTAGGACAGCAGGAGACTGCGCAGCTTTCCGGGCAGCAGAATGGTTCTGGTCTTGCCTTTGCAGCGAACGGAGATCTCTCCCCGGCGGATGCCCTCAACGGTGAAAAAGCACAGTTCACTGACCCGGATTCCC
>JAXEMQ010000111.1:0-3671 GCA_034099845.1 Faecousia sp. | reverse complement strand
GTGTGACACTGGGCACAGGTATTATCCAGCAGAGTTTTATTTTCCAAGGGGCTGATCCAGGTATGGCTGATGTAGGTGGTGCCGTCTGCCGCAGTGGCCTCGCCCATATGGCAGTCGGCGCAGGTGAAGGTGTCCTTGTGGACGCTGCCCGCGCCCAGGTAGGTCTCAAATTCGGGGTGCTGCACCTTAATCTGCCGCACGCCGGTACGGGGATTGGTGTAATCCGCGAAGGGCTGACCATCCACGATGGTACGGTTGTAGTAGTCCAGAATGGCGTCGGGGGTCATGGTAGCCAGGTTCTGATAGGGCAGAGTCGTCGCCTTGCTCTGGGGCGCAAAGTAGTATTCCACATGGCACTGACCGCAGGACAGTGTGGCGGGATCCACATTTTGCAGGTCATCACCCATAGCGTCCGCCAGATAGGTGTGGGTCACCACCAGCTCGCTGCCGGTGTTGGCGTGGCAGTTGTAGCAGCTGATGGACTCGTTGATCTGGGCAAGCGCGTCTTCAAAGGTCATCTGATAGGCCGCGTCACCCATTTCATTGACCATGGCCGTGTAGTCCGGGGTCTTGCAGGTGAAGCAGTTTGCCAGCTTATGGGGCCGCCCGGTGGAGGTCACGTCCTCCACGGTGTAGGTGTGTCCCCGGGCGCTGCCGTAGAACTTGGAGAACGCCATGCCCTCATAGATAATGGGGATCATGGGATAGTCCTTGGTGTAATCGTGGACTTCCTTGTTGTCGCTGTTGGCAAGATAGGATTTGTAGATTTCCGGGTACTTTCCAGCCCAATCCTCGGCAGTCATGACCGTGATGCCGGAGCCGGTCTGCACCACCTGTGCCTTCCGGGCAGGGGCTTCCTCGGGCGTTTCCGCCTTTTCTGCCGTGGGTGCGGCAGGGGCAGCGGGAGCAGCGGGGGCCGCGGGGGCTTCCGTGTTTCTCTGGCAGGCGCAGAAGGACAGAGCCATCAGCGCAGTCAGCAGCAGAATCCATACTTTTTTCATTGCTTATCCCTCCTCAGCTTTGAACAGTTTCATGGCCTGATTCAGCAGTTCCTCTGCCTGATTCAGGCACCGGGTGGTCAGTGCGGAGTTGTGGGCGCCTTCGCTGTTCTCCACGAACACGAAGTCCCAATAGAACTGGGCGTCCCGGGCAAGGGCACGGATGGCGTTCAGTTCCTCTTCGGTGTACTTCCCGGATTCCACAGCCTTGGCAAGCTTCTCCGTCAGGCCCTCCAGCGTGTAGCCGATGGCGTAGGTGCGGCGCTCGGCCTCCTCTTGAATGTCTGCCACCTGTCCGGCAAGGTCGGTGTGACACTGGGCACAGGTATTATCCAGCAGAGTTTTATTTTCCAAGGGGCTGATCCAGGTATGGCTGATGTAGGTGTTGCCGTCTGCCGCAGTGGCCTCGCCCATATGGCAGTCGGCGCAGGTGAAGGTGTCCTTGTGGACGCTGCCCGCACCCATGTAGGTTTCAAATTCGGGATGCTGCACCTTGATCTGCCGCACGCCGGTGCGGGGGTTCACATAGTCGGCAAAGACCTCGCCGTTGACCTGAGTATGGTTGTAGTAATCCAGAATGGCGTCCGGATCCATAGTAGCCAGACTGGTATAGGGCAGCGATGTTGCCTTGGTTGTGGGGTGGAAGTAATACTCCACATGGCACTGGGCGCAGGAAAGGGTTGCGGCGTCCAAATCATTCAGCTCTTCACCCAGAGCATCCGCAAGATAGGTGTGGGTAATCACCAGCTCGTCGCCGGTGTTGGCGTGGCAGTTGTAGCAGCTGATGGACTCGTTGACCTGAGCCAGCACATCCTCAAAGGGCAGCCGGTAGGCGGAGTCGCCCATTTCGTTGACCATAGCGGTAAAGTCCGGGGTCTTGCAGCTGAAGCAGTTTGCCAGGGCATGAGGACGTCCGGTGGAGGTCACGTCCTCCACGGTGTAGGTGTGCCCCCGGGCGCTGCCGTAGAACTTGGAGAATGCCATGCCCTCATAAACCACCCCGATCATGGGGTAGTCCTTGGTGTAGTCGTGGACTTCGGAGTTCTCGCTGTTGGCAAGGTAGGACGCGTAAATTTCCGGGTAGGTTTCCGCCCAGTCCTGAGCAGTCATGACGGTAACGCCGGAGCCGGTCTTGACGACCTGGGTCAGGCGCTTCTCAGAGCTTTGGACAGCCGGGGCAGCAGGTGCATCACCGGACTGACCCAGAGGTGCAATGTCTGTGGCCTTGCTGGGATCCAGATAAGGCTGCGCCGCCTCAAGAGCCTTGTTCACGCAGTCCACAACCGTCTGGGAGGAGATGGTCGCGCCGGATACGGCATCCACATTGTCACCAATGGTGAAGCTGCCGGACTGACCGATAAACTGACCCCAGAAGTAGGACTCCTCCACCATATCGCCAAGGCCCTCCGTCTCGGAGTGCTTGGCGGGGTCGATGTACACGCCTGCCACCTGGCCGCTGTGACCGATGCCCACCTGCACCTGCATGGGGCCGTTTCTGCCCTTGCCGGTAACGTAGACAACCACACCCGCGTCAGAGGTGTACAGCTCGTCGATGCCCTCAGGGGCAGTCTGCTGTTCCTTGGTGGTCGCGCCGGGCAGAACGCCGCCGAACTGCAGATCCTCAGGCCGGTTGTCCTCAGCCGGGGGATTGATGAGATCCCGGACAAAGTAGCCCGCCTTGTTGACGCCGCTGCACACCGCGCCGGAGGTAATGGTGGCGCCGGTGATGGCATCCACATTATTCCCCACCTGCGTCGGAATGGTCAGGCCCGCGAACTGGTCGGTAAACGCCGGCTCCTTGGATTTCGCGCCCAGGCCGGGGGTTTCCGAGAATTTCGCGCCGCCCACACTGATGCCGGTGATGGTGCCCTCCAGATCCATGCCTACATGGATTTCCACCGGGCCGCCAAAGCCGGTGACGGTCACCTGTGTCACATAGCCGATCTGGCTGCCGTTTTGCATCGCCGTGTAGCAGCCGTCTACGGTGCTTCCCTCAGGAAGCGCAATTTCCTCAAAGGCATCCGCCCCGGGGAAGCAGGCATAGCGGGAAGCATTGGCTGCCTCCAATGCTCTTTGGGCGATAGGACCCTTGGTAATGCTGTTGACAACGCCCAGCATGCCGCCCACTGCAACGCAGATGATAGCAAGTCTGAGCCACGCCGGAATGCGAAGTTTCAAGAGAAACCACCTCTTCTTCCTTTCATTACAGTTACCAATAAAATATGAAACATTTGACAACTGTAGTATACAAAATCAATGCTTATTTGTCAATATTTTCTAATTGCGAAAAGAAACGAAGTGAATTTATTGTCAGCCCAAAATTGCTTTCAGATCCTGCTCCGGGGTGGTAGTGGGGTGAATGTCAAAGTTCTCCACCAGATACGCCGCCACATTTGCCGAAAGGAACGCGGGCAGCGTGGGGCCAAGGTAGATATTCTTAATTCCCAGATGCAGCAGCGTCAGCAGGATGCACACCGCCTTCTGCTCGTACCAGGACAGCACCAGCGTCAGGGGCAGGTCATTGACGCCGCAGCCAAAGGCCTCCGCCAACGCCACGGCAACCTTGATGGCACTGTAGGCATCGTTGCACTGACCCATGTCCATGATCCGGGGCAGACCGCCGATGGTGCCCAGATCCAGATCGTTGAAGCGGTACTTGCCGCAGGCCAGGGT
>JAXEMQ010000099.1:0-9679 GCA_034099845.1 Faecousia sp. | reverse complement strand
AAAAACCTCCGAAGGAGTGCCGTCCATGGCAAGCCTGGAGCCGTTCATTACCAGCAGCCGGTCCGTGAGCCTGGCCACATCCTCCATGGAATGGCTGACCATGAGAATGGTGGCATTCTTGGCCCGGCGGTAGCTCTCAATGTTCTGAAGGATTCCCTCCCGGCCCACGGGATCCAGTCCCGCCGTGGGCTCGTCCAGGATCAGCACCTCCGGCTCCATGGCAATGACACCGGCGATGGCCACTCTGCGCTTCTGTCCTCCGGACAGGTCAAAGGGAGATACCTTCAGCTGGCTTTCCGTAATGCCCACAAAGCCCGCCGCTTCCCGGACCCGGCGGTCGATCTCCTCCCCGGAAAGGCCCATATTGGTGGGGCCGAAGGCAATGTCCTTATAAACCGTCTCCTCAAAGAGCTGGTATTCCGGGTACTGGAACACCAGACCCACCCGGAATCTGGCCTGCCGGGTCAGCTTTTTGTCGGACCAGATGTCCTGGCCCTCCAGCAGGACCCTGCCGGAGGTGGGCTTCAAAAGGCCGTTGAGCTGCTGCATCAGCGTGGACTTGCCGGAACCGGTATGGCCGATGATGCCCACAAACTCACCCCGGTTCAGGGTGAAGTTTACCTTGTCCAGGGCCTTGTGCTCAAAGGGGGTTCCGATGGAGTATACATAAGTCAGGTCTTCCACCTGTAAAATTGGATTCAATGCTCTTTCCTCCCTGCCCGTCAGGTCTTCAGCCAATCCCGAAGTACCTGCGCGCATTCCTGCGGATTCAGTTCGTCCAGGGGTAAGTGATACCCCTTTTTGTTCAGCTCCCAGCACAGCTCCACGGTTTCGGGAGCGGCCAGGCCGATGGTATGGAGCTTCTCCACCTGGGAGAACACTTCTTTGGGGGTGCCGTCGGACAGCACCTTCCCCTGATGCAGCACCAGAACCCGCTGGGCCATGGCCGCCTCATCCATATGGTGGGTAATGAGCACCACGGTGATCCCCTTTTCCCGGTTCAGCCGGAGGATCGTTTCCATCACGTCTGCCCGGCCCCGGGGATCCAGCATGGCGGTGGGCTCGTCCAGCACGATGCACTTGGGCTCCAGGGCGATGACCCCCGCAATGGCGATGCGCTGCTTCTGGCCGCCGGAGAGCAGATGGGGAGCGTGCTCCCGATATTCGTACATACCCACCTGCTTCAGGGCCTTGTCCACCCTTCTGCGGATTTCCGGGCTGGCAATCCCCAGATTTTCCGGGCCGAAGGCCACATCCTCCTCCACCACATTGGCAACAATCTGGTTGTCCGGGTTCTGGAACACCATACCCACACAGCGGCGGACCGCCATGATTCTGCCCGGGTCCGAGGTGTCGATGCCGCCCACATACACCTTGCCGCCGGAGGGCAGCAAAATGGAATTGAAGTGCTTGGCCAGGGTGGATTTTCCGCAGCCGTTGGTGCCCAGGATGGCCACAAAGCTGCCCTGCTCAATGGTAACGCTCAGGTCCTCAAATACCGGCACACCGGCCTGCCCCTCCACCCCCGGGTAGGCAAAGGCCAAGTGCTCAACGGATATGATCTTTTCCAATATACATCCCTCTTTCTCAGGGCGTCCATCTGCCGGTGGCACCGCAGGGCAGGATCAGGCCGGTCTGTTTCACGGGCAGGCCCAGCTCCCCGGCCGCGGTTTTGCCGCCGTGGTCCGGACCGAACACCACATCGGCAGCATAGCTCACCGCCGAGGGGGCAAGCCCCGTGGTGTAGGAATTGATGATGACAAACAGGGGGTTATCGGTAAGCAGCCGGGCGGTTTCCCGCAGGAAGGGGAAAAAGCTGGTTTCCATCTTCCAGATCTCCCCGCTGGGCCCCCGGCCGTAGCTGGGCGGGTCCATGATGATGCCGTCATACCGTCTTCCCCGGCGGATTTCCCTTTGGATAAACTTGCCGCAATCGTCCACAATCCAGTGGATGGGCCGGTCCGCCAAGCCGGAGGCTTGCGCGTTTTCCTTGGCCCAGGCCACCATGCCCTTGGAGGCATCCACATGGAACACCTCCGCCCCGCCGGCTGCCGCCGCCAGAGTGGCGCCGCCGCTGTAGGCAAACAGGTTCAGCACCCGCACCGGACGGTGTGCCGAGGCCACCTTTTCCCGGATAAAGTCCCAGTTGGCGGCCTGCTCCGGGAACACACCGGTGTGCTTGAAGTTCATGGGCTTCACATTGAAGGTCAGGTAGTCCCGGTATCGAATCTGCCACCGCTCGGGCAGCTGATGGTCCGACCAGTGTCCGCCGCCGGTATTGGAGCGGATATAGCGGGCATCGTATTTCTTCCACTGGGGGGCGGCATGGGGCGTGTTCCAGATGACCTGGGGATCCGGGCGAACCAGAATGTATTTTCCCCAGCGCTCCAGGCGCTCGCCGTCAGAGGTATCCAACACCTCATAATCCTTCCATTGATCCGAAATCCACAGCATGGGCTCTCTCCTTTTCTCTATTAGCCTACCGAATCGTCATGGGACGGGATGGTATCGTCGGGATTTGTCTCTTCCTCTTCCTCCATGCCGGGTTCCTGCTCCAGCCAGGCATCGTGGGTATGCAGCTGGCAGGTTAGATAGGGGGCGTCATTTCCCGGGTAATCGTTGCGGAAACCATGCCAGGCAATGGGATCTCCCACACCGTCCACGGCATACACATAGCCGTCATAATAATACTCTTCCTTGAGGCCCCCTCCGATGGCTGCCCGGATTTCGGCAACCTCTCCGGGGGTCAGCTTCACCAGGGAACGGCTTTCCACCACCGCGTCGGGGAACAGATGGCAGAATTCCGTGGCAATGCCGCCGCCATCGACGCAGTAGGTAACCTCCGTGTGCTTGTCGCAGTATTCCGTGGGGGCGTCCTCGGGGTAGCAGTTCACCGTCACGGCCCGGCTGCCTCTGGCATCCGCCGCACAGGCTCCCGTTGCCAGCTTGCCGGAATCCAGGCACACCGTCACGGCCTGGAACTGGGCGCCGGTAAACAGGGCCTTTTGGGGCTTGCCCTCGTGAATGGGCTGCATGACCATCTTCCACAGACGGGCGGCGGGGTTTCCGTAGTTGCCCGTCAGGTTGATCTGCTCGGGCTGGTTGTAGCCGCACCAGACGGCGGCGGTGTAGTAGCCCGTAAAACCGCAGAACCAGCGGTCACGGTTGCTGGAGGTGGTGCCGGTCTTGCCGGCAATGCTCTGGCCCGGGAAGATGGCCGCGCCGCCGGTGCCGGAATTGGCCGCGTAGTACAGGCAGTAGTTCATATATTCCACGGTCTTGTCGCTGAGGATCTTCCGGTTGTCCTGGGTGTTGTCCAGCACCAGCTGACCCTCGGAATTATAGACCTTGGTATAGGTTCTGGGCTCCCGGTAGGTGCCGTTGTTGGCAAAGGTGGCGTAGGCGGCGGACATTTCCCGCACCGTAGCGCCCTTGGTCAGCGCACCCAGAGCCAGCGGCGCCACGGCAATGTCGGAAAGGCTCATGCCGTCCGCGCCGGGCAGGCTGTCAACGAGGGATTCCTGGCCGAAGTTGTACTTGGCAAAGCTGTAGCCGTAGCTGGGGGTAATGGCCATCAGGGTATTGGCGGAAATGGCATTGACGGAGGACACGATGCCGCTGAAAATGGTGCGGGAATAGTTGTATTCCCGGTTGTCGTTTCTGGGGAAGGGGGTTCCGTCGATATACTCCACGGGCATATCCTTTATGACCGTCGCGGGGCTGAAGCCCCCCTTTTCAAAGGCGGGGGCGTAGACGGAAATGGGCTTCTGGGAGGAGCCTGTTTGCAGCTTGGCCTGGGTGGCCTTGTTGTAGGCAAAGAAGTCGGTCTTCTCCCCCACGCCGCCGGACAGGGCCACCACGTCGCCGGTTCGGTTGTCAATCACCACAATGCCGGATTGGAGCTGCTGGGTGCTGCGGGTGGTGGGGATCTTTTCCAGGTCCGTGTAGATGGCGTCCACCTGCTTCTGCACATCCATATCCAGGGTGGTATAGATATGGTAGCCGCCCTTCTGGATCCGCTCCAGATAGTAGTTCCGGGTTTTTTCACCGGCCTCTTCCCAGTTGACGCCGTCCTGTTCCGCCAAATCCGCCGCCACATCCAGGATGGCGGAATCCACAAACCAGGAGTAAACACTCTGGGAGGCGTTCTGGTTCACCGTGGTCCGGCTGCCGCACTGGGGGCAGAAATAGTGACCGCCCTCCTGGTGGAAGGAGACCACGGTGGCGGAATAGCCGCAGCTGTCGCACTTGGCCCAGCGGTCCTCCGGGGCGATGCCCTCCTTGAAGACCATCTCCTGGGCCACGGCCTCGTCATACTCCTGCTGGGTCAGGTAGCCCTGGTTCAGCATTTCGGAAAGCACGTTGAGCTGGCGATACCGGTTCCGGCCCGCGCCGTCCCGGATCTGGCCCTTATATTGAAAGGTATTCTGGGAGTAGGGGTTGAACAGCGAGGGATTGTTGGTGATGCTGATGAGGCTGGCGCACTCCGCCACCGTCAGGCTCTGGAGCTCCTTGCCGAAATAGGCGGCAGCCGCGCTCTTGACGCCGTAGCAGCCCTTGCCCAGATAGATCCGGTTCAGGTACTCGTACATGATGACGTCTTTGTCGTATTCCTTTTCAAACATCTGGGCCCGGAAGATCTCCATGACCTTTCGCTGCACGGTGATGCTTTTTTCCTGGCTCACGTTCTTGATGAGCTGCTGGGTAATGGTGGAGCCGCCGAACTGGCTGTCTCCGCCGAAGAACATATTCATGCAGGCCTTTACGGTGGTGATCCAGTCCACACCCTGGTGCTCGTAGAACCGCTTGTCCTCAATGGCCACGGTGGCGTTGATCAGGTCCTGGGGAATTTCGTCCAGGGTGGCAATCTGACGGTCGGTGGTGGTATAAATCTGCTGGAGCTGCTGAATATTTCCGTCGCTGTCCACATAGTAAAGGAAAGAGGTCTTTTCCAGATCGTAGTCATCGATGGACCAGTTGGAGGCCTCGGTAAGAATATCGTTCTGTAGATAGTCTCCCAGGGTGCCCACAAACACCACGCCGCAGATCAGCAGAATCAGCATCACCGTCACCATGGCGCCGATG
Organism: Faecousia sp.; assembly: GCA_034099845.1. Classification (GTDB taxonomy): domain Bacteria; phylum Bacillota; class Clostridia; order Oscillospirales; family Oscillospiraceae; genus Faecousia. The sequence goes on along the minus strand of JAXEMQ010000099.1, from coordinate 4,594 downwards.
GCGATTTTGAGGGCCGACAGCGCCACGGAGCCCAGAGTGTACAGGGTCTTCAGCGTCCAATGGGGGTTCCATTCCTGCCGGGCCTTTTTGACTCTCCTTTTCTTTTTGTCTTCATTTGCCATAGGTTATATCCTCCAATAGCGCGGCACTGAGCCGGTATTGTACCTTTCTTTGTAAAATGGTCATGGCTTCTCACCATATCATCGATAGATTATAGCATACCCACATCAAAAATGAAACCCCCAAAATCATGAATATTCGTTGAATTTCCGGACAGACTAGGCCCTGTAAAATCCCTTCGACAAATTTCCCTCTTGATTTTATTCCCGGAACGCTGTACAATACAGACAAAGAACCCCCCATTTGGAAGGAGCTTTCTATGGAGAATCAATATGGTTCCGACTTTATCACCATCACCGATGAAGACGGCACGGAATACGAACTGGAGGTGCTGACCACCCTGGAATACAACGGGGACAGCTATATGGCCGTGATCCCCGCCGGGCAGGAGGATGCCCAGCTGGAAGTAAGCATTCTCAAATCCATAGAAGAAGACGGAGAGCCCCTGCTGTGCGCCATTGAAGACGAAGAGGAGCTCAGGGCCGTCTACGACCTGATGATGGATACCCTCTATGAGGAAGAAGAACAGGAGGAGTGATCCTCTTTCACTTGCCGGAAAACGGTCACCGCAAACCGGGCTCCAGCCCGGTGCGGCAGTTTCGTAATCCAGTTTCCTGCTTGGTGCGTGTCGTGTCCTTTTGGACCCACATTTTATAATCGGGATGTTAGATTTCCCTGCGGGATTGCAGACCTCCCGCCCCCGCTGAGACGTGGGGTGGACGTTGGGAGCAGCGAACGCCGGGAGCGGCAACCCACCTGCCGTTTCGTGCAGGTCATAATCGGACGCGGTACGGCCAAAGCGGGTCCCCGGAGAACCTCGGTTCTCCGGGATTTTTGTTATTTTTTACTTTTCCGGCTTCTCCCCCTTGAAAAGCCGGTGTTTTTCCGTTATAATGGGCGGGTCTATCTGTAAATATACGGCCCTTTTTCCGGCAACCCGGAATGCGGCGTATATCTGCACACAATAAACGAGAGGAAATGATACCAAATGAGTGCATCCAGCAAGAAGAAGCTTCGTGCTGAAGAAAACGCCGCAAAGCTGACCGAAAAGCAGATTGCGCAGAACAAAGAGGATCGGAAGACCCGGCTGTATACCATCGGCTTTGCCGTGGTTCTGGTGGTCCTCATCGTCACTGCCGCCGTTGTAGGCATCAACCGCGCCGTGGCCAACTCCGGCTCCCGGGAGCGGAAAACCGTTGCCGTGATGATGGGCGACGAAACCATGAGCAATGAGGAGCTGGGCTACTACTTTATCGACACCGTCAACAGCTTCTACTCCCAGAACGCCTCCTACCTGTCTCTGTTCGGCCTGGACACCAGCAAGGCCCTGGACCAGCAGGTCTACAACGAGGAAACCGGCGAAACCTGGGCCGATTACTTTATGAACTCCGCCGCCGAGAGCGCCAGAGCCATCTACGCCGTGTGCCGGGAAGCCGCTGCCCAGGGCTACACCCTGCCCCAGGAGAATGAGGACCAGATCGCCACTGCCGAGAATAACATTGGCATCTACGCGGGCCTCTACGGCTACTCCAAGCCCGAGGATTACCTGAAGGCCATGTACGGCAAGGGTGCCTCCATGGAGGGCTACAAGAACTACCTGCGGGACAATATGACCGCCCAGACCTATCAGGAAACTTACCAGAACAGCCTGACCTTCACCGCCGATGAGGTCAACGCCAAGGATGCCCTGGATCCCACCTACTACAATTCCTACTCCTTCAACCAGTACTACCTGAGCACCGCCCTGTATCTGGACGACGCCGCCACCAACGAAGAAAAGGCTGCCGCCGCCGAGAAGGACGCCAACAGCCTGATCGGTGAAGACATCGGGAGCGTGGCCGATCTGGACGCCGCCATCGCGGCTCTGGCCGTCAATGCCGACACCGATGCCGCCAGCACCGCCATGGAGAACGCCCGGTACAACGCCGTGAACTCCGTTATCGCCCAGTGGGTCAGCGACAGCAGCCGTAAGGAAGGCGACAAGGTGGTGCTGCCCAGCACCTCCACCACCACCGACGAGGCCGGCAACGAAGAAACCACCGTCAGCGGCTACTACGTTGTGTATTTCCTGAGCGCCACCGACAACCGGTTCCCCCTGGTCAATGTCCGCCACATTCTGGCCGGCTTTGAGGGCGGCACCACCGACGAGCAGGGCAATACCACCTACTCCGACGAGGAGAAGGCTGCCGCCCAGAAGACCGCCGAGGATCTGCTGAGCCAGTGGAAGCAGGGCGAGGCAACCGAGGAAAGCTTTGCTGCCCTGGCCACGGAAAAGACCACCGATCCCGGCTCCAAGGAAAACGGCGGCCTGTACGAGAACGTCTACCCCGGCCAGATGGTCAGCGCCTTCAACAACTGGTGCTTTGACGAAAGCCGCAAGCCCGGCGACACCGGCATTGTGGAAACCAGCTACGGCTACCATGTGATGTACTTCGTGGGTCAGTCCGAGGAGACTTACCGGGCCTACCTGATCAAGAACGATCTGCGCTCTGCCGCCTACGAGGAGTGGTACAACGGTCTGGTGGAAGCAGTGCCCATGACCATGGGTGATACCCGCTATATCCGCACCGACCTGGTTATGAATACCAACGGCTGATTCGAAATGTATAAAGATACCTCCCCGGGGAAATAGTTCCCGGGGAGGTATTTTTTATGAAAAAAACACTCTTTTTTGTTCTGGCCGGCGGGGCGGCGGGAAGCGTCACCGGGCTTTTCGGCGCGGGAGGCGGCATGGTGCTGGTGCCCCTGCTGACCATGGCCCCAGGCCTTCGGAAAGAATCGGTGTTTCCCACCTCCGTTGCCATCATCCTGCCCATCTGCCTGGTCAGTGTTCTGGCCGCCTGGGCATCGGGACAGCTGTATGTCCGGGGGGTGTTCCCCTATCTGGCAGGCAGCGCCCTGGGGGGCCTTGCCGCAGGGATGCTGGGCCCCAAAATTCCCCTTCGGTGGCTCCACAGGAGCCTGGGGCTCCTGATCCTGTGGGGAGGGATCCGTTATCTATGCTAGCGTCCTTTCCCGTTTCTCTGCTGGTGGGCACCCTTTTGGGCTTTCTTTCCGGCCTGGGGGTGGGCGGCGGCAGCCTGCTGGTCCTGTGGCTGACCCTGGTGCTGGGCTGGGATCCCGCCGGCGCGGCCTCGGTGAATCTGCTCTTCTTCCTGCCCGCGGCAGCCATCGCCTGCATTTTCCGATGGAAACAGGGCCTGCGTCCGGGAAAGGACCTGCTGTGGGCCGCTGCCGCCGGCTGCGTCTGCGCCTGGCTCTTTTCCCGGCTCCGGTTCCGGATGGATACGGAGCTCCTGCGGAAGCTCTTCGGCGTTCTGCTTCTGGCCACCGGAGTGAAGGAGCTGCTGTATCACGCCAATTGACATGGGGCCGTCTCATTAAAGTACAATTGCACAAATAGAAGAACTGTCATTCCGAGCCAGTGCGCACACTGGCGTGGGAATCCCCCGGTTGAATGGGAATGCTTACCGAAATGCATCTAAAAAGTTGGGGGGATTGCCACACCAGTGACATCGGTCACTGGTTCGCAATGACAGTTTTGATTTTTTTCTGTGCAAATTGACGAAATGATTTCTTAGTGAGACAGCCCCCTTCCTCCGCTTCCGGTTTCCCGGCCAATTTATCCTTTCTTCCGGAATGCCAAATACCCTTCCAGAATCAGGGAGGCAGCCACGGCATCCACGGTATTCTTCCGCTTCCTGCCATGGTAGTTGTGGGCGGAAAGGATGTTGTGGGCCTCCACCGTGGTCCGGCGCTCATCCCACATGGCAACGGGTAGTCCCGTGGCCTGCCTGAGCTCCTCCGCAAAGGCCCGGCACAGTTCCGCTCTGGGACCCTCCGTGCCATCCATATTCCTGGGTAGCCCCACTACAATCTCCGTAACCTGATTTTCTTCTGCCATCCGGACCAGATCCGCCAGGGCCTTTTCCCGGTTCCTGCTGGGAACCACATAGGTGGTGCCCACAATGGAGCACAGCAGGTCCGAAATGGCCACCCCCGTCCGGGCGTCGCCGTAATCTATTCCCATGATTCTCATAACACAGCCTCCTTTTTTCCCCATTGTAACCCAGGAACCGGGAAAAAGCAAATCCATCCTTCCATTTCTCCGAAAACTTTCATAAACCTGGGAAAAAGCTTCCGAAACCCGGGAAAAAGAGAAAATATTTGTTGACAATCCTCCGGGGGTGTGCTAGAATGATTCTACCTGTGAAAAAGGGCTATTTTTTTGTGCGCCTTTTTCAGCCCCGGAGCGATTTCTATGTAGTTGATCGCTTTCTAAATTTTCTTTCTAGCCGGGCGCGATACAGGGAGGCAAATTTTAAGGAGGTGCCGTTATGCGCGTGAAAGTCACTTTGAGATGCTCTGAGTGCAAGCAGAGAAACTACAACACCATGAAGAACAAGAAGAACGACCCCGACCGTCTCGAGATGAAGAAGTACTGCAGATTCTGCAGAAAGCACACCACTCACAC
>JAXEMQ010000089.1:0-4478 GCA_034099845.1 Faecousia sp. | reverse complement strand
AAAACCATTCTGACAGAAGTCGCCCGGCATGTTGCGTCCGGCGCTTTCTCCACCTTTAAGATCTCCGGCTACCCCGCCAACTTCTTCAACGCGGGCCAGTGCATCTTCGCCATTGATTCCACCGCCGGCGCCACATGGGTGGGCAGCCACGCCCCCCTGCTGGACATCAGTGAGGATGCTCTGGTTGAGTTTGAAACCCTGGTAAAGCCCATTCCCCAGTATGACCCCGAGCATCCCCAAATGATCTCCCAGGGCCCATCCGTATGCCTCTTCCAGAAAGAAGACCCTCAGGAAGTGCTGGCCTCCTGGCTTTTTGCCCAGTTTCTGCTGACCGACGATGTGCAGATCGGCTATGCGGAAACGGAAGGCTATGTTCCCGTGACGGTGGATGCCCAGGAAAGCCACCGATACCGGGACTATTTAAGCCGGGGCGGTGAGGATATGGATACCCACTACCCCATTAAAATCCAGGCATCCCAGCTGCTTCTTGACCATATGGAGCACACCTTTGTCACCCCTGTATTCAACGGCTCTGCCTCCCTTCGTCTGGCGGCGGGCCAGCTAATCGAGGATACCGCCAAGGCCGTCCGCCGGAAGCAGGATACCTCCGACGCCGGGCTGGAAGAGATCTACCGCAAGACATCCGCCCTGTACCGGCTGGATTCCATTTCCGTAACCCCCGGCGCCGGTTCCCTTGGCCCCCTGCCCGGAGAGGCCAGGCTGCTCCTCGGGGGGCTGGGCCTTGCCTGGCTGTGCATCCTTGGGGCTTTTCTGCGGGACAAATGGAAATCCCCAGGAAAAAACAGGAGAAGTCATTGATTTTTCCGGGAACACCCGATATAATGAAACCGTGCGGAACGCACAAATCAAAAGAAAGCCCTGCCGCTTTCCAAATCTTAAGGAGATTCAAAATGAAAAAGATCATTGCCCTGCTGCTGGCAATCGCCATGCTGGCCGCTTTTGCAGGCTGCGGAAATAAGGCTGAAGCTCCCGCTGCCACCACCGAGGCCCCTACCGAGGCTCCCGCTACCACTGCCCCCGCAACGGAGGCTCCCGAAGCAGACTGCATGACCTACGAAGAGTATATCGCTGCCGATGTGGATACCCCCGTGTGCATTGAGACCTATGTCCAGGCCCACCAGTCCTGGTGGGACAACAAGATCACCGTCTACGCCCAGAGCAAGGACGGCGCCTACTTCCTGTACCACATGGAGTGCTCTGAGGAGCAGGCCGCTCTGCTGACAGAAGGCACCCATATCCGTGTCAACGGCTTCAAGGCCGAATGGGAAGGCGAAGTGGAAATCATGGATGCCACCTTTGAGATCCTGGAGGGCTCCTATATGGCTCCCGCTATGGACATCACCGGCACCCTGGCTGCCAAGAACCTGATCGACTCCCAGAACCAGAAGATCGCCGTCCGTGACCTGGAGGTGGTTGCCGCTGACGACAAGGGCGCTTCCTTCCTGTACAACTGGGACGGCTCCGGCCAGGCCGGCGACAACTGCGACCTGTACTTCAAGGTATCCGACGGCACCGGCACCTACACCTTCACTGTCGAGAGCTACCTCTGCGGCGAAGGCACCGATGTGTACAACACCGTCACCGGTCTGAAGGTTGGCGACAAGATCGATGTGGAAGGCTTCCTGTACTGGTACAACGGTATGCAGCCCCATGTGACCTCCGTTACCGTGAAGTAAGCAAATGTTCCGATCTGCCCCGGCTTGCCGGGGCAGCTTTTTGTGGAGGAGGTTTTCCATGAAAGAATGGATCCGGGTTCTCAAATTCACCTTTTTTTCCATCAGTGCCGGGCTGATTGAATTGGCATCCTTTGCCCTGCTCAATGAGTTTACGGCCCTTCCCTACTGGCCCTGCTACCTGATCGCCCTTGTTCTGAGCGTGCTGTGGAATTTCACCCTGAACCGGAAGTTCACCTTCCAATCCGCGGCCAACGTGCCCGTGGCCATGGCAAAGGTCGCGGCCTACTACGGGGTCTTTACCCCGCTTTCCACCCTGCTGGGCAATTTCCTGGCATCCGGCCTGCTGTGGAACGAATACCTGGTAACGGCCATCAATATGGTGCTGAATTTCACCACGGAATTTCTGTATCAGCGGTTCTTTGTCTTTGGTTCTTCCATTGATACCGCCGGAAAAGCGAAGGAATAATATTATAGATTGCCCGCATCATATAATCGCGTTCTTATGCAAATGTCCGCTCTGTTTTCCTGCAGAGCGGACGTATTTTTTAGAAAAAGGGGTGTTTTCCCACCATACGCAAAGGGTTTTGAACGATTTGTTAAATTGTGAAAAGCCCTTGCATTTTCGGAAAATCGTGCTAGAATATTGCGTAGCTTGCTACTTAATAGAAAGAAGGGATCGCTTGACCAACTGCGGCCATATGTTCCGCGCCATCAGCTGCGCTCTGGGCCAGCGTATGAACCAGGCCCTGTCCGGCATGGAGCTGACCTTCTCTCAGGGCCAGATCATGGGCTATCTTGCCCATTGCAGCCAAACGCCCTGCGTCGGAGACATTGAAGAAGCGTTTCAGCTGACGCACCCAACGGTTTCCGGACTGCTGTCCCGGATGGAAAAGAAGGGCTTTGTCCGTCTGGAGCCGGATCCCGGGGACCGGCGCAGAAAGCTCGTATACCTGCTTCCCAAGGGACTGCAATGCATTGAAACCATGTCGGAAGTGATCCGGCAGGGAGACGCTACCCTTTTACAGGGCTTTACCCGGGAGGAGCAGGAGCAGTTCCGGGAATACCTGGCCCGGGCCATGCGCAATGTGTCTCCGGACGCTACCATTCCAAAGGAGGAATTATCCAAATGATCAGACGACTTGCTCGGTGTCTCCGGGAATACAAGTGGACCGCCCTGGTGAGTCCGCTGGCAATGATCGGTGAGGTTGCCATGGAAGTGACCATGCCCCTGGTCATGGCCCAGCTTTACGATCAGGGCATTGCCGCCGGAAATATGACGGTGGTGGTGCAAAAGGCAATGGTGCTGGTGCTGTGCGCCGTTGTTTCCCTGATCTTCGGCGTTCTGTCCGCTACCTACGCGTCCAAAGCCGCCACCGGCTTTGCCCGGAATCTGCGTCACGATATGTACTACCGGGTGCAGGATTTCAGCTTTGCCAATATTGACAAGTTCTCCTCCGCCTCCATCGTAACCCGGCTGACCTCCGATGTGGCAAACCTGCAAATGGCCTTTCAGATGAGCATCCGGCTTGCCATCCGCTGCCCCATGCTGCTGATTCTGGCCATTGCCTCCTCCCTGCGCATCAGCCCCAGCCTGACCACCGTTTACCTGGTAGCCGTCCCCTTGCTGGCAGCGGTGCTTCTGGGCATTGTCCCCTTCGTGTTCCGGATTTTTGACCGGGTATTCCAAACCTATGACCGGCTGAACAATGTGGTTCAGGAGAATGTCCACGGCGTCCGGGTGGTAAAGAGCTTTGTGCGGGAGGACAAAGAGGTCGAAAAATTTTCCGCCGTGTCCCAGGCCATTTACAGGGACTTCTGCAAGGCCGAGCACATTCTGGCTCTCAACAACCCAGCCATGCAGCTCTGTGTCTACGGCTGCATTCTGGCCATTTCCTGGATCGGCGCCCATCTGGTGGTTGCCTCCGGCAACAACGGCGCTCTGGGCCTGACCACCGGCGAGCTCAGCTCCATGTTTACCTACACCACCCAGATTTTCATGGCACTGATGATGCTGTCCATGGTCTTTGTTATGATGATCATGGCCCGGGCTCCCATGCGCCGGTGCTATGAGCTGCTGGTGGAGGAACCCAACCTGGTCTCCCCGGAAAACCCCGTAACGGAAGTAAAGGACGGCTCCATCGACTTTGAAAACGTCTCTTTCCGTTACTCCGCCAAGGCAAAGCACCGGGCGCTGAAAGAGGTGAATCTGCACATTCCCTCCGGCGCCACCGTAGGCATTCTGGGCGCCACCGGCTCCTCCAAGACCACCCTGGTGCAGCTGATACCCCGGCTGTACGATGTCACCGAAGGCACCGTAAAGGTAGGCGGCGTGGATGTAAGGGACTATGATCTGGAAGTGCTCCGGGACAATGTTGCCATGGTGCTGCAGAAGAACACCCTGTTCTCCGGCACCATCAAAGAAAACCTGCGCTGGGGAAATCCCAACGCCACCGATGAAGAGCTGGTTCACGCCTGCAGACTTGCCTGTGCCGATGACTTCATCCGCTCTTTCCCCGACGGCTACGATACCCGCATCGAACAGGGCGGCTCCAACGTGTCCGGCGGTCAGAAGCAGCGGCTGTGCATTGCCCGGGCGCTGCTGAAAAAGCCCCGAATTCTGATTCTGGACGACTCCACCTCCGCCGTGGATACCCACACGGACTCCCTGATCCGCAGGGCCTTCCGGGAGGAGATTCCCGGAACCACAAAGCTGATCATTGCCCAGCGGATCTCCTCCATCCAGGATGCGGACATCATTCTGGTCATGGAAAACGGCAAGGT
>JAXEMQ010000077.1:0-6185 GCA_034099845.1 Faecousia sp. | reverse complement strand
CGCACCACCCGGGTGTTCCGCAAGCGGCTGCTGGTTCCCCTGGCTGGGATCCTGGTGCTGTGCGCCCTGACGGTTTGCGGCATCTACACCGATGTGTTCCGGGTGATCCGCCGGGTGCCAAAGGCAGACGAGGTGGTCTCGGTCAAGGTGGAGCCGCTGAACGGTTATAACGAGCGCAAGCCCCTGGAGGTGACGGATCGGGAGATGATCCAGGCGATTCTTTCCTACCACCGGGAATCCCTGAACGGCTGGCAGGGTCAGGTGCATGATGCTCTGCTGCAAAAAACCGGCTGCTGGAATCCGGGGGACGCTTGGAACGTTCGGCTGGAATACAAGCTGGAAAACGGCCGAAGCCTGGTTCGGCGCTACGCCCTGCGCAGGGATCTCTACAGCTCTCCGGAATTCATGAAGGTGATGTCCGCCCCGGAGCTGTCCCTGGGCTGCACGGAGGCGGAGCTGCGGGAGAAGATCGACCGGGCGGAGCACGTGATCTATGGAATGTATGCCCAGGACGAGGATGGCAACTACCGGACGGTGGACTTTACGGACCGCACCGGGCTTTGCGATGCCCTGATGCGGGACGCGAAGGAAGGAACGCTTCTCAACTACAGCTTCTGGGATGAGGCCTACGGCACCAGCCAGAGCGTGGAAAACCTGGGGGATCTGAGCATTCAGGGCGGCCGGGAGGACGATTACTTCTATATCTGGTTCCCGGTAAATGAAAACACTGCCCATACCCTGCGGTGGCTGGTCACCCACGAGGGCGCGTATATGGATGCAAAAGGCTGACCCAGAACTGTCAGTTTTGCCCCCTTCCCGGGGATTCCCTGGGGAGGGGGCTTTTTTTCGTGACTTTCCCGGCTGCATATGCTATAGTGTAGCCAGAAACAGTCAGGAGGTCGCGGATATGGACAGAAAGCCAAGGGTGCTGCACATCTTAAGCGATGTGTTTTTCAGCGGAGCCGAGAATATGGTCTGCCAGATTGTGGAGATGTTCCGGGGAGAAATCGATATGGTCTACGCCTCTCCGGATGGGCCCATCCGGGAAGCGCTGAAGGCCCGCAATGTGACCTTTTTCCCCATTGCCTCGGTAACCCCCGGGGAAATCCGCAGAGCCATCCGGCAGGTTGGGCCGGACCTGGTCCACGCCCATGATATGAAGGCCTCCGTGGCTGCCGCCGCGGCCTGCGGCAAAACGCCGCTCATCTCCCATATTCACAACAATGGCTTTGATTCCCGGAAGATTTCCCCCAAAACGGTGCTTTACCAGCTTGCCTCGGGGAAAATCCGGCACATTTTCTGGGTGTCTCCCTCGGCCATGACGAGCTACCGGTTTTACGGCAGCGTAAAGCAGAAGAGCAGTGTTCTGCGCAATGTGATTAACCCCAGGGACCTGATCCGGAAAGCGGACAGCGCCGGGCTCCAGGAGGACTACGACATTCTGTTCCTGGGCCGGATGTCCGAGCCCAAGAACCCTCTGCGTCTGGTGCGGGTTCTGGAGCTGGTCCAAAAACGGTATCCCCGGCTTCAGGCCGCCATTGTGGGCAAGGGGGATATGGAAGAAGCGGTCCGGGAGGCCGTTCAGGAAAGCCCTGCCCGGGATCACATCCATATGCTGGGCTATCAGGAGAATGCCTACGGCCTGCTTCGCCGGGCGAAGCTGATGATCATGACTTCCCTTTGGGAGGGAACGCCCATGTGCGCCCTGGAAGCCATGGCGTTGGGGACGCCCATAGTCTCCACGCCGGTGGACGGCCTCTGCGATCTGGTGGATCCAGGGGTCACCGGCTTCCTGGAGGAGACGGACGAGGCTCTGGCGGACCGCTGTGCGGAGATCCTGAAGGATGGGGCTCTGCGGGAAAGGCTCAGCGAAGGGACCCTCCGAAAGGCGGAGGTACTTCTGAATCTGGAAACCTACAAGCAGCAGCTCCGGCTTGCCTATGGCTTTGAGAGGTGAAGACCATGAAAATCATGCAGATCGTTCCCAGCTTTGAGGTGGGCGGTGCGGAAACCATGTGCGCGGGGCTGTGCAAGGCCCTTGCCGGCATGGGCCATTCGGTGGTGGCCGTCAGCCTTGCCTCCATTCCCACCCAGATTACCCGGCAGCTTATGGATGCCGGTGTGGAAGTACGCTTTCTGGACAAAAAGCCCGGCATGGACCTGGGCTGCGTGGGCAGGCTCAGAGCACTGATTCGCCGGGAGGGGCCCCAGGTGCTCCATACCCACCTGCACGCCCTGAAATACGCGGCGCTGGCCTTCACCGGCGTGCCGATGATCCATACCATCCACAACCAGGCAGAGCAGGAGGCGGTTTCTCTGGACCAGAAAATCGGCCGCTTCCTCTTCCGTCGGGGGAAGGCGCTGCCGGTTGCCCTGAGTCCCCGGATCCGGGACTCCATTGTAAGGCTCTATGGACTGCCGGAGGGGCAGGTTCCTGTGGTGCTCAACGGCATCGATCTGAGCCGGTGCCAGGCTAAGACCGACTACAGCCTGCACGATCCGGTGGAACTGATTCATGTGGGCAGATTTTACCCCCAGAAGAACCATGAGGCGATTCTGGAGGCCCTGGTTCTTCTGAATCAGCGGGGAATATCCGCCCGGGTGCGCCTTTTTGGAGAGGGCCCCCGGTTGGAGGAGATCCGGGAAAAGGCCGCAGCTCTGGGCGTTGACAGCCAGGTACACTTTGAGGGTGTCACCGACAATGTGTTCGCGCCTATGGGCCAATCGGATCTGTTTGTGCTGCCCTCTAAGTGGGAGGGGATTCCCATGACGGTAATCGAGGCCATGGGCACAGGCCTGCCTGTGATTGCCGCCCAGGTGGGCGGCCTGACGGATATGGTCAGCTCCGGCTATAGCGGCATGCTGATTGCCCCCACCGGGGCGGCCCTGGCTCAGGCGGTGGAGACCCTGGTAAAGGACCCGCAGCTCCGGGAAACGCTTGGAAAGAACGGCCTGCAAAAGGCCCAGTCCTTCCGGGTGGAGGAGATGGCCCGCCGGTATGAGAAGCTGTACCGGCAGGAAGGGGGCAGTCTGTGAAATACATCATCCATGAGGGGTGCAAAACCCTGTCCAATCTCTTCAGCCCCAGGGTGGAAACCGATCTGGAGGCGCTGTGGCAGGACACCGGCGGCAGCTGCCGTGTGGAGCGTCCCGCCCGGTGGCTGGACAGCGGCGTTGACATCAGCGTCATTATCCCCTGCTACAACAATGCCCCGTATCTGGAAAAAAGCATAGGGTCCGTGCTGGATCAGCAGGGAAGCTTCACCCTGGAAGCAGTGGTCATCGACGACGGTTCCACGGATGAAACTCCGGAGATTCTGGCACGGTTCCAGGGGGATCCCCGGGTGGTACTGCACCGGCAGGAAAATATGGGCCATTCCGGCGCCCGGAATACAGGACTGTCCCTGTGCCGCGGGGAATACATCCTGTTTCACGACAGTGATGATACCATGTGCCCCGGAGCGCTGGAAGCCCTGCTGACCCAGGCCAAAAGGCAGGATGCCGACATTGTTGCCGGAGGCTATCTGTGCCTTACCCCGGAGGGAGAGGAGCGCCCCGGGCGGCTTTTCCCGGAGGGACCGGCGGAGGATCCCTACACGATTCCCGGTATGACCTGCGGCAAGATCTTCCGCAGGCGGCTGTTTGCCTCCCTGCAGTTCCCGGTGGGATACTGGTATGAGGATTCCATCATCTGCCAGATTCTGTTTCCCCTGGCCGGAACGGTTTATACCGTTTCGGCACCTGTCTTCTGGTATTTGCTGAATCCAAAGGGGGTTTCGGCATCATCCCAGGGCCAGCCCAAGGCGCTGGAAAGCCTGTATGTCACAAGAAGGCTGCTGCGGGAACGGGAAAGCTTTGGCCTGTGTCATGACGAAGCCTCCTGCGCCCATTTTCTGCACATGGTGCTGCTGACCTATCACCGGACCCGAAAACTGGGAAACAACTGCCATTATTCCGTATTTCTTGCCCAGCGGCAGCTGTATAAAACCTATTTTGAGAACATCCCCGTAATGGAAAAGTACGCTTCCCTGGCGGCGGCCCTGCGAAAGGGCCGGTTTCGCCGGTATGTGTGGCTTTGCGAGACTATGTGGCTGGGAGGGAGCTTATGACCTTCTATATTCTGATCCCTGTGTACCAGGCGGAAGCCTTTCTCACCCAATGCCTGGATTCCGTATTTTCCCAGACGGCGCAGAATTTCCGGATCATTCTGGTGAACGACGGGTCCACCGATGGCTCTGCCGCCCTTTGCGGCAAAGCGGCCGCCGGGGATTCCCGGGTGACGGTGATCCATCAGCAGAATACCGGTCCCTACGGCGCCAGACGGGCAGCCATAGAACGCTGTCTGAAGGAGGCGCAAAGGGAGGACTGGGCGGTCTTCCTGGACGCGGATGACAGCCTGAAGCCCAATGCGCTGGAAACCATTGCCGCGGCGTTCCAAAGAGAAGACTGCGATATGGTGTTCATCGGGGAAGACCAGGTCTGGCAGGACCGGGTTCTGCGGCCCTTCCCGGTGGAGATGGCATTCATCGGCAGAGTGGAAGAGAAACGGCAGCTCTATAAAATTGTCTTCCAGGACGGCTGGTACAATCCCCTGTGGAAAAAAGCGGTGTCGGTTTCCCTGCTGCCGCCGGAAGGGGTGGGGGAATATTACCCCGTCCGGTTTGGGGAAGACCTGCTGCAGAGCATACCCATGTATGAGCACTGCCGCAGGGCGGTATTCCTGAAGGACAGTCTCTACAATTATGCCATCAATCCCCGGTCTGCCACCAACGATCTCAATTATGAAAAGTACCGGTGCAGCTCTCTGGTTCCGCGGACCTGCTGGGAATTTCTCAAAAGTCAGAACGTATGGACGGAGGCAGACTTTGGGGAATACGGGAACTGGCTCCGGCGGCTGACCCGGTTTCAGGTTTGGCTGGTAGCCAAATTCCGAACGACGGCAAAAAACCGCAGCCGCCTGTTGGAGGAAATCCGCCGGGACGAATTCTACGACATGGTGATTTCCTCGGCCCCGGGGAAGGATGTGGTCCTGCACCTGATGAAGGGCCGTCATTACAGGCTCCTCTGCCTGATGGGCAGCTGCGTCCGGCGGCTGGGGGATCTGCGCCGGTGGGTGAAGAACGGATGAAGTATGATCATATGGTTCCCGGGGCCTTTCTGGACCGGCCCAACCGTTTCATCGCCCATGTGCAGATCGGGGAGGAAACCTGCACCGTCCATGTGAAGAACACCGGCCGGTGCCGGGAGCTTCTGGTGCCCGGGTGCCGGGTATGGTGTCAGGAGTCGGATCATCCGGCACGGAAGACAAAGTACGATCTGATCTGCGTGGAAAAGGGCAACAGACTTATCAACATGGACTCCCAGGCGCCCAACGCCGCGGCGGGGCAGTGGCTTGCCTCCGGCGGCTTGGGGGAGATTTCCGGCTTAAGGCCCGAAACCGTGCATGGGGATTCCCGGTTTGATTTTTCCTTTCAAAAGGACGGAAAGCAGTGCTTTCTGGAAGTGAAGGGGGTTACCCTGGAAACGGAGGGCGTGTGCGCCTTCCCCGATGCCCCGACGGAGCGGGGGACCAAGCATCTGCGGGGCCTTGCCAGGGCGGCGGAGGAAGGATACGGCGCCTATGTGCTGTTTGTCATCCAGATGGGGGATGTACGGTTCCTGCACCCCAATGATGCCACGGATCCGGCCTTCGGGAAGGCCCTCCGGGAAGCCGCCCGGTCAGGGGTGGCGGTCCTGGCCATGGACTGCAGAGTGACGCCCCAGAGCATGGAGCTGCAAAAGCCTGTTCCGGTGAAGCTATAGACGCGCCGTTGGGGGCTGCCTCAGAAAATCATTTCACCAAACAGCATAAAGGAAAACTGTCATTGCGAACCGGTGACCGATGTCACCGGTGTGGCAATCTCAGGTATGGCAGGCTGTAAAGAGCAGCCTTTTCGCCATACCGGTGATTTCCACGCCGGCGCGGGTGCCGGATCGGAATGACAGTTTTGTTGTTTGTGGGATTCCTCCCTTCTGGGACAGCCTCTTATCCGGCAAACAGATCCTTCTTTCGCAGCAGCGCTGCAAGCCCCGCCGTGCTGAAGAAGGCCACGCCAAGGGCAGCCATGGGGTGAAAACGGTCTCCGGTGGCGGGAAGCTGTGGCGCTTCCGCCAGGAGCTTCCAGCGCAGCTTTTGCCAGTCCAGC
>JAXEMQ010000074.1:0-2693 GCA_034099845.1 Faecousia sp. | reverse complement strand
CCGCCACAGGCGGCGCTCGCAAACGTCCCCCCTTACACAGGGGAGGCTTTTGCGCACGGTTCTTTTTGGAGGGTTTTTGCGGATTTCAATGGGTGCGAGCAGTATTGACTCTACAGATTGTTAGCGCCGGGAGCGCACAGCCGATTTGGGTCGGGAAAGAACAGCCAATTTAAGCCGGAACGGTGAGCCAATCCTTTCGAGGATGCATTCAGTTTCCTGCCATTTTGGCTTCACCTAAAACAAGCGAACTGGGTTTAAAATGTACAGCCAACAGCCCAGTATGGCACTTGAATTATTCTTTCATTTCCGCCGCAGGCTCAACGGCTTTTACCTTGCCGGTCTGCAGGGAGATCGTCTCCAATTTCTTCCCACGGAAGCTTTCGCCGCGCAGCTTGAACACCGTAGCATCATCAAAGATGCGGTCCAATGCGCAGAGCAAGGTGGCGTCCTCGTTGAAATCCTCGCGCCACAGCGCTGGATTTTTGTTGCTGGTGAAAATCATGTTGAAGTTGCCTTCCTTGTTGTAGCGGCGGTCAATCAGATCAAAGAACATACGGGTACATTCCTTGTCGAACTCGCAGTGCCCAATCTCATCAATGATAAGACAGCTTGGACGCACCAGAGCGTTGAGACAGGAGTCCGCCTTACCACTACGCTTGGCTGCGAGGAATCTGTCCCGTAATTCCGAGGCTTTAATGAAATAGGTCTTCATACCATGCTGGCAGCAGGCGTAGCCAAAGGCCTGTGCCAGATGGGTCTTACCCGTTCCGGCAGGGCCAATAAATGCCAGATTTCTGTGTGAATGGATGGCACTGAGGGATGGCAGCGCCTTTAGACGCTCCACATCACGACCCTTCAGCAATGAGAAATCGAAGTTTTCAAATGTTCTGGGTGCTTTGGTGGGTAAACGGCTGAGCCTGAGTAGGGTGTGCACTGTGGTCTGCTGTTTCTTCTCGCTGAGATAGGTGAACACACGCTCCACGGCTGCCATCTCAGTTTCGGACAGTTCATGCTCCTCTGCATAAAGCGCAAATTCCTCAGAAGAGAAGTCCAACTTCAGCGTGGCAGCTGCTGTTGCGAACTTTTCAAATACCGTTTCCGTCACAGTAATCCCTCCTCGTCATCAAAGTCAAACTTTGCAAAGGAGAGGCTGCCGGCAGGCTTTGGCAGCTGCCGGATCTGTGTTTTCACCGGAACGGTGGGCAGCTCTTCCGGCTGGGCTTCGTATTGCCCCTCGCAGAAGCTGTCACGGCGACTCCATGTGACATCGTGAGTGGCAAGCAGTGCATTCAGATCCGTTGAGTAGATGCAGATCGTGTCACCGCTGCGCATAATGCGGGCCGTGCGCCCGGGATAACTGTACGGCACACCGAAACGCCGTCCTTCATAGTTGACAAAGCCGTCAAAAGAGATCCTACGCTCTGGGCAAAGAAAGAATTGAATCTCCTTGCTGTCTGGCAACTCACGCAGTACTTTACTGCAGGCCGCGTCATGTAACTGCTGTGGCATACCGTCTACGACACGGTGGTAGATATTGTTCTGTGCGTGACACCACTCCAGCGCCTGCCAGTTGAGATCTGTTACATTGTAGAATACCCGGTCAGCAAGGAAATTCTCCTTCACGAATCGTACAAGGCGTTCTACTTTCCCCTTTGTAAAGGGATGATAAGGTTTGCAGAGCTTGGTGTCAAACCCTACTGTCCGCATAAACGCCTCATAATCCTTCTGCCACACAGGCTGGCCATTCAGATCACGGCGGAGGACAACGCTTTTCATGTTGTCCGTCAACACATACCGAGGGATGCCCATGTACTGAAATGCGTGGATCATTCCTATAAAGAGGTTTTCCTGCTTGGCATTGGGAAAGAACTCAATATAGCGCTCTCCGCAATGATGGCAGATCATAGCGAAGCAAGCTACGCGGTAGCTCTGTCCATTGTAGTCCAGCACATCGGCAAAGCCCCAGTCCATCTGGTAAGTCTCACCGGGATCTGTGGAATAACGGCGACCCCGGTTACCCTGCGGTGCAGCCTGCTGCCGCTTGGCAGGAAGAAG
Organism: Faecousia sp.; assembly: GCA_034099845.1. GTDB lineage: Bacteria > Bacillota > Clostridia > Oscillospirales > Oscillospiraceae > Faecousia. Next base: position 638 of record JAXEMQ010000074.1, on the reverse strand, counting down.
ATACTTATGGGCGGCGATGTAGTCCTTTACAATGGTCAGCTTACCATCGAAGCCAGACTCCTGCAGACGCTTCAGGATGACTGTGGAGTTGCCGACACCCTGCTTTAACAGCGTGTCAATGATTCCACTATAGCCAGTGAGCTTGGTGATCTTGTGTTTTCTGACCTCATCGCTTCGGCGGTTATCCCGAAAGCCGTTCTTCTTGAGCCGACGCAGCTTTCCGCGGGAGATGCCGGTACGGCGTTCAAGCTCGGCTAAGTTGATTTGCTCCAGAGAGAAGGAATCTCCCTGTGCTGCTTTCATTTCTTCTATGGCCTGTGCTATAATCGGTACATAGCCATTACCACTTGTCTCTTTCATTACGCTCCTTTCCACTGGGCTGTTGGCACTTTCCAGTGTACAAGGTTTGCAAGAACTGTGGTAGTGGCTTTTTATTTCCGGCTACATTTGGCTTATTTTTCCCGGCCCGCAGTGGCTATCTCCGCCCGGCCCGAACATGGTCAAAGAAACAGGGATATTTTATATGTTGAGGACTCTATGCGATTAACTCCAATACGCGTAATTAAACAAAATTGCGTCTTCAAATACGAAGCAAATTACATCTGCGAAATTCCGGCTTGAATCCGCTTTATTGTAAT
>JAXEMQ010000101.1:0-29980 GCA_034099845.1 Faecousia sp. | reverse complement strand
TTGGTGATGAACGCTTCTCTCATGGGCAAACCTCCCAAAAGCCGCTTGGAATAATAGAAGGACGGCGCGGTGCGCATGGTCCTGCCTGTGCCAATTTTTATCCTATGCGCCGTCCCAAATAACGAAGCACGTGACGACGGTATTGCAGATACTCCGGGCCGAATGCGGCGGTCAGATAGCGCTCCTCCTGCAAAATCTGCAAATGCAGCATGCTGACGGCAAAGACTGTAAATGCCGCAGTCAACAAATTGCAGAACATCAGCAGCACGCCGATATACTGCAAATCAAACCCCAAAAAAGCCGGATTGCGGCTGAAAGCATATATACCGTCTGTCACAAGCTCCGTCCTGTCCTCTTCCGGGATCCCTGCCCGCCAGCTGTCCTTCATGCACAGAACGGAAATCAAAAAGATCAGATCGCCCAACATACCAACGCAAAACCCGGTAAAGCGGGCATTCGCGCTCAGATGGCTCCAGCCGAATGCGATGGACAGCAGCTGTGCGGGGATAATTCCCACTGTGGCAATGCCCATCAGGGTTTCCACTGTGTGGGTCTGTGCGTCCTTTCCGCGCCCGATCTGCATGGTGCGGATGCCGCGACGCTTCTGCCGCCACTGCTTGATGAGATAAATTCCGTAAAACACCGCCAAAACGAACAATGCCAGCAGGCGGTAGGGCAAGGATACTTCCAAGGGTAGATTCATAATCGCTGTCGCTCCGTTTATGAAATTTCCGTGATGGTCATGGCCGAAACGATCTCAGCCGTTTCCTGCTCATTCTGACCGGCACGCTTACAGACCGGCACCCAGATGCCGCATTCATTGAGGTGGAAAAGCCGATAAAGCTCATGGCGGGTTTGTGTTCGTAGGTAACGTTCATTTGTGAATCTCCTTTTTTGAAAAGTTATCGAATGGAGCAGCTGATCCAATGATCAAGGACCTTCATTTGCTCCTCTGTGTGGAACCAGTGTTCTCCCTCCTCCATTACGGTGAGGTCCGCGCCAATTCGGTCCGCGAATCCGGATATGGTTTCTCTGGAAGTCAGGTGATCCTTTCCCCCATACAAAATGCAGGTGGGGATCCTCCACCGGATGGGGTGCTTTCGCACATAGCACAGATACTCCCAGGATAAGGTTTCTCCAAACTCCGTGGGGATCTCTTTTTTGCTTTCCAGCTCCGTCTCTGTTGCCCCGGCCCAGGTCATCATATCTGCAATGAGCCGCTCCATATTGACGACAGGCGAAACAAACAGGGCCTTGGAAATGCTCTTTTCAGCCAGGGCGTTCATCGAAAAATAAGCCCCGATGCTGTTTGCAATCAAAATGACAGAATCATATCCTTTGCTGTGCAGATCAAAGAAACGGGAAAATTCGTCCTTTGCTTCCCATGGTGTTTTTGCGTGATAATCAAAGCCAATCACATCGCCGCCTGGAAAGAGGGGCCGGTAATGCTCCGCTTCCTCCGCGCTGCCGCCTTTGCCATGTACATATATTACGAGACGTTTCATTTCCTCTCCTCCGATACCGGTTCCAGAGCATCTATTTTCTTTGATAGGATGTCATTCGTCACCGCCAGCGCAAGCTGTGCCGCCGTCAGAACGGCAAAGGTCCAGCCAAGCCCCATCCGGCCCCGGTAAAAATGACCGTAGCTGACGATTCCGAAACAGATTGCGGCAGATCAGGGACACGGCTACCCCTGCAAAAATCAGCAAGAGCAGCACCATGAACAGGGGATTATTCCTTTTTGTCATCACCCTGTTCCTCTTTTTTGATGCCGGATCCGACAACCAGACCGATCAGCATACCCAGGAAGATTCCGAGACCGATATGATTGCCAAGAGCGACTCCGATGGCAGATCCGATGCACATCCCCAGACACATCCCCTCGGTCCCATAGTCATCCTTTTGTTCTTCATCCTTTTTCCTCTTCGCGCTTCGTGCGAAGAAGACCGCCAGGAAAAGACCTATTCCAATCCAGGGAAGCGCCGCCCGAAGAAAATCCAATACTGCTGCCATCTTGTCCCCCTTATTTACAAATACCAAATCTGCCTACTGTACCATCTGGAAAGAGGCATCCGCCTGGTCCTTCCAGACGGATTGTTCATTCAGACGTGTTTTGACGATCACTTCATGGATCTCTTCCTTAACCGGGATCAACTCACGAATAGACATCTTTTCCATATCTGATTTCTCCTTTGTTCTTTCGTTTAAAATTTGATTGAATGATTACACTCTATATTCTACAGATGCATTCCGGCTGCATATAGATACTTTTCCTATGCATATGTGTCCGAATTACAGATTCTCCCCTTGTTTCCTTGCGTGTATGTACAAGATTGCCGCCAATGCCCAGGCGCAGAGGATGGTCAGCATGCCGGTCTCGCTGACAAAAAACATTCTATTATCCCCCCGGGTTATCAGGCCAAACACTGCCTGGTCGTAGTTGTTGTGTGCCGCATGGAGGAAGGCCGCAGGCCACACGCTGCCGCTCTCCAACGTCAGCAGCCCCGCCATCACGCCCACCGGGAAGATACACAGTACAAAGGCAGGCAGCTGATACCACAGGGGCGTGCCAGGCATATAGTCGCCGCCAATCAGCAGGGGCAGATGCCAGCAGCACCAAAACAGGCTGGAGATCAGCAGGGTTTTGTTCAGCCCCAACCGCTCATGCAGTGCCGGAACCATGAAGCCCCGCCAGCCGATTTCCTCCCCCAGAGCAGACATCAGGGAAATCAAAATGCCAATCACCAGCACGGGCAGAATATCTTTCAGCACCAGCACCAATGGGTCGCCATGATAGGCATAATTCTCCGGGTAAAGCCGCCAATACACCATATAGGGAATCAGCAGATACGCAAGGGGCAGCAGGCAGCCCAGCAGTACATAGCGCAGCTTGCATTTCCGGAAGCCGCCCATGGCGAACAGCTTTTTCACAGAGAATGTTTCGCCCTTTTCCCGGAAGGAAAGGCAGTTTGCAGCGGTTGCCGCCACAGCGGGGATCCACATTAAAACAAGATAAAGCCACTGCGAGCCTCCAAGACAAATCAGCGTTTCTGTCACCGCAGATAGGAGGATTACGAGTGTGAAAAATAGGATCAATGCCCCTTTTCCATACTTTCTGTCCATTAGAATTCCTCCTTCACTTCCGAAAACACCCATGTTGTACCAACCTGAGCCAAGCCCGATGTGGATTGTGTCACTTCAAAAACCGCTTGGTCGGAATCGTACCGGATGGTGCCCATCATATCCGTCAAATCGTCTGTGTAAACAAGCATACCATCGGCTTCCACTGCGGTTCCGCTGAAATAACCCAAACGATAAATCTCCATTTCGACCACATAGCCCCTATCGCTCTGTGCAATGGACGGGCTGCTGTAAACTTCATCCGTTCCCTGACGGTCCGCATACACTTGCGAAGCTGCGCCCACGGCCGGAATATCCTCCCGGTCTCCGTATGCCCAGTAGATGGTCATGCCCGGATAGTCCATTTCTAGCTCTGCCACGCCGTTTTCCTCGGTGACGCGGAAGTTCCAACTCTGTGTGGACTGCTCCAGATCAGAAACAAGCTGGGCGTGGAGCACCCCATCCTCTACGGTATATGTCCCATGCCAGCTCTCCGCGCCGATGTACCAGCTCATCTGTCCGTTGCTCCGGATCTCCATACTTGCGCCCCACTCTCCATAGCCGGGGAACAGGTCCAGGTAATCCGCAAACGCGGCGAGATCATTCTTTTCGCTGTCCAGATGCCACGGCCCAACCAGTTCGACGCTCTGCTGCACAGGCGCTTCCGGCTTTTCCGCCTCGTTCTCGCTGGGGGAGGAGCTGCCGCTCTGCGGTTTCTCCTCAGTTCCTTCTGTGTCGTTTGCTGCCGTATGGGGTTCCTGCGGACTCTGTTCGGGTTCCGGTGCTTTGCCGCAGGCTGCCATACACAGGCAGATAATCACTGTCAGAAGCAGTGCGATGATTCTTTTCATATCAAAACGATCTCCTTCTCTATTAGGCACTACCTATCGTTCGGTAAGTAGCGTCTTGAAAATGAAGCGGCCATGTCACAGCGGACACAGCCGCAGGATTCTGTAAACGGAAAATATTACCGCTCTAAAAACTGTTATTTGTCTCTATTCGCGGCCAAGTAGCTTAAAAAAATCTTTCAAAGCAAACAACTCCTTGGAAAACTGATGACGATTTCCTTCTTGAATCGCAAGCTCCACAGGAATACCTACCCTATTTGTAACTTCATATAATTGCTTCGCCATTGGAAGGCAATCTTCGTCATCAGAACCGCAAAAAATTTTGAGCGCAATGTTTTTTTGCTTGACAGAATTCACCAGCTCTTCTGTATGATCTGGCAGGATTGGAATCCATGGACTTTGCAAAATCAACATATCGCAGCGTGCAGGCGTAAATATGGTTGCTCGCAAGAGCATATCACATCCTGCCGAAAAACCACCGCAAACAATCTTATTATAGCCCTTGTTCTGCATTTTTTCCATTGCTTCCGCCACTGGTACATAGGACACCATATCATAGCTCCAGCGATATGTTCCATATCCGTCCGGCTCGGCACTTTGTATTGTTTCCAGCTGCCACTGAGGATTATCTCTTAACAGCGGTTTCCAATCATCTCTTGCAGTCTGTCCATTCTGCGTATTTCCGTGAACAGCCAAAAATAGATTGTCGGCATTTTTTCTTTCCCAAGTGAACACCTCTTTCGTTCTTGACACGGCATCCGCATAACGATGATCAGAGATGGATTTCAACGAAATAAATGCAAGGTTGTTTTTTAGTGACGCAAGATCTTCATCTTCCAACACTTCCGGGCGATACCACCATCCGTTATCAAGAATGGCCATTCTCAGCCATTCCAATGCTTTTTCCGGCAGATTGGCTCCACCTGCTAAACAAGCAAGAAAATATAGTGTTTGCGGCCCATAATTTTCAGGATTCTTTTCATATTCTTCCTGTAAAAATCGATATGCTTCGGCATATCCGTTCTCAGCGATTGACAATGTCTCCTCTAATAAGTCATTTTCTTTTTTCATGTCCGATGAAAACTCCTCTTTAAAATAGTTAGAGGATATTATTTTGTGTGCATCCTCCAATCACATCTTTATTTCTCATAATACATCATCCTTTCCTTAATGTATTTATGAAAATGCCTAAGCACTATCATTCAAATTCCGATTGATCCATCAAAAGTCCTCATCCCAATTTCTGAAAAAAGACAGTCTGTTCTTTCATTGAGGCTTTACCGACCTGATACCCGTAGTCCATCAACTCTTTTTTGTATGTCAGAAAGGAATGGTCGATGGGAAGTCCGGCGATCTGCTCGATTTCAGCAAATGTCAGGTTGAAGCTGTCTGTGCCGTTTTCTCTGATCCACGCCCACAAAGCATCGTATTTGCTCATCGCGTCACCTTCCTGGCCGCTGATAGCGTCTGAAAAACTGTCGGATGTGCCTGTCTACCAGCTCCATAACCTCCGGTTCCCGGTCCGGTTCCCGGTCGCAGAGGGTAATCCAAACGGAAATGGGCAGGCAGAGCTGTGCCGCCATGATTTTCGGGTCATCCTGTGCAAGGATCCCTTTCCCAATCAGGCAGCTGATCATGCCGGTGAAATATGTCAGCACATCGGTGTAATTCTGCTTGGTTTGCAGCTTTGCCAATTCCGGAGTCTGGAACTGCTCAATAACCAGCATTTTCCGTGCTCTTCGGATAACGGGGTCGTGGAGAATGTAGCGAATCTGCCCCTGAATCATCCCCACGGCCTGGTCGGAGGTCAGCGGAAGATTACCGGCATCCTTTTCCCAATCCGTTCTGGCAAAAATGGAATGCTCCGCGTACTGCTCCAAAACCTCCCTGACAATTCCGTCCAGAATCGCCTGTTTGCTCTCAAAATGACTGTACAGTGATGCCTTACGGATGCCCACTGCCCCGGCAATTTGGGAAATGGAGGTAGCCTCAAACCCCTGTACGGAAAAAAGCTCCAACGACACGTCCATGATCTCCTGTTTTGTGTTTCCCCGTTCCATAAGACTTTCTCCCTTTCCGTAATCCAAGGAGCCCGGGGTCAACCGTTCCGCTGCCGGACTGCTCACCCAGGCCATCCTTGTTTTTTATAGTATAGCTTCCAATCGTTCGTTAGTCAATAGAAACTTTTGATGAAAAGCAGCAAAACCGGCATCCGGAGATTGGGCGGCGGGGACCCCGGGCTCAACCTTCCCACCTTGCCGGAAATGCTTCGGTATTTCCCTGCTCCCTACTCTGTTCCGAAAAGCAGCGAATGGTTGCCTTTCCCCCATCCATATGCTATACTGGAAAAAATGAGAACCAGGAGGCGGTACTATGCCCTCGGCGGAAGCATTGTATGAAATTTACAAAACCTACGAGCAAACCGAACCCGGCACGGATGCCTGCAATCAGGCATTTCTTGACGCCGTTGCCCAATGGTCAGCGGCTTTCTCCGCGTCACAGCCGGATTCGGCGGAAGCAGCCAGCGCGGTGAAATGGATGTTGCATTACCCCCGGCATCACCGGAAAGAAAGCACATACCTCTGCTCCTGCGCCGCTCAGGAGCAGGTGGAGGGACTGATCCCCTATCTGACTGCGGAAGACTCCGCCCGGATTTTGGAGGAATTTGCCGCCAATTACCCTGAAGAGGAGCGGACATCCCTTCAGGCGCGAATTCAAAAGCTCCTTTCCCATGCGGCGGCCCCACAGTCTTCCGCCGCCGGTCCGAAACAGAAAACCCTGCTGTGGGGAAAACGGGTTGCCGTACTGCTTCTTGGGCTCGCCATCGCCCATCTGGGTGTGACACTGTTTCTGCTGGCGGATTTGGGCTCCGACCCCTTTAATGTGATGATTCAGGGTCTTTTCCGGATGGTATCGGGTACCTTTGGAATCGCCGTGACCCATGGTACCGTACATATTCTTGTCTCTCTGCTGATTATTCTGGTGCTGTTGGCAGTGGACAGAAGCTATGTCCGGATCGGCACTTTCCTCTGTATGATTCTGGGCGGCCCCATCATCGATGTCTTTACCGTACTGCTTCAGGCATTGGTCAATCAGAGCTCCGCCATGGCCGTCCGCCTGATTGCGGTGGTTCTCGGTTGTGCGATTCTGGCCTTTGGCATGACCATTGTCATCAAGTCGGAAGCCGGTACCGGCCCAAACGATCTGGTAGCGGTGGTGATCAGTGAGAAACGCCGGTGGAAATTCGGTCCGGTTCGAATTGCCGTGGATCTCTGCTTCGCGGGCATCGGATTCCTGCTGGGCGGCACCCTTGGAATCGGAACCATCGTATGCCTGGCGGTGGTCGGTCCCGTTGCCCAGGTGTTTATGCCTTTTTCCGAAAAGCTGTGCAGAAAGCTGATCGGATGAATTTGATTCGAATGCGTTTTGACAAGGCCTCCCGGATAGGCTGCGCCAAACACTACCTCCCTCTTTGCGGGGATAACGGGACCTTATTGATACACAGCACCCCCCGGCTACGCCGGGGGGGTCATTTCAGTTGTCCTGTACCACTTCATAGGGCCAGTCCAGGATGCCGCCGAACTCCCGGATATTGGTATACCCCAGGTCAGCCAGGCTTTGCGCCGCCAGTTTGCTGCGCCGGCCGCTGCGGCAGTAGACAAGAATCAGCTGATCCTTGTCCGGCAGCAGATCCGCCGCTTTCGCTTCAATCTCCGTGTCGGGAATCAGAATTGCTCCGGGAATGTGTCCCTGGTCGTATTCCTCCCGGGACCGCACATCCAGGATGATGCGATCTTTCTCACTGTCCATGAGCTTCCTGGCTTCCTCCGCTGTAATGTTCAAAAATATCATCTCCTGATTGTTTTTTGTGGGGGAACTGCAGGCAGTCAGCAGCAGCAAAAGTCCCAGAATGAGCAGACTCCATTTTTTCATCATCATTTTCCCCTTATAAACTTCCGAATATTCTTTTCTTCCGCCCCGGGATTCAACCGCAGAATCTGCCGGCGGATTTTTTCATAGCTTTCCTCCCCGTCGGGATTCGGCAGGGAAACACCCCGCTCCGCCCAGAACTGCTCCACCGTGGTAAACACGGTGCTGTTCCACCCGTATTCGATCATGGCGCACTCCCTTTTCTTCCATTCTATCACATCCCCACGCCAAGGGAAAGCCTTTTCTTTTTTCCCAAAAAGTGAGCACACCCGGCAAAAAACGTGCCGCTTGCGCGGCACGATCCTTTGTATTCTGAAAATTACAGTCTCCAGAAGCGCATTCCGGAGGCTTTCAGCTCGTCCAGACGGTACAGGCTCTTTACATCGATGAGGACCTTCTCTTCATCCGGTACATCCCTGAACAGCTTCTTCAGCTGCATGGTGGACATGCTGCGGAATTCATTGTGCCCCACAGCGACAATCAGACAGTCTGCCTTGGGAAGCTGATCGTAAGGTGTCAGCTCCACATGGTACTCCCGCTTGGCGACCTCCGCGTCGGCCCAGGAATCCGTCACCACAGGCTCAATCTCGTACTCCCGCAGACGCTTGATGATGTCCACCACCTTGCTGTTGCGGGTATCCGGGCAGTTTTCCTTAAAGGTAATGCCCAGAATGACTACATTGGCTTTCTTGGGGGCCAGACCGGCCTCGATCATCTGCTTGATGGCGGCATCGGCCACGTAGGCGCCCATGCTGTCATTGACCTTCCGTCCGTTGAGAATGATCTGGCTGTGGTAACCCAGCATCTCCGCCGCACTGGTCAGGTAGTAGGGATCCACACCGATACAGTGGCCGCCCACCAGACCGGGACGGAAGCCCAGGGCGTTCCACTTGGAATTCATGCCGTAGATGACCTCATCCGTGTCGATGCCCATCCGGTCACAGATCATGGCCACCTCGTTGACAAAGGCGATGTTGATGTCCCGCTGGCTGTTTTCCACCACCTTGACGGCTTCCGCGGTCTTGATGGTGGATACGGGCACGGTACCGGCCTTGATCACGATGTCGTAGACCTTCTTGATTTCCGCGGCGGACTCCTCATCCATGCCGGAGACAATCTTGCGGATATTGGTCAGGGTATGTACCCGGTCACCAGGATTGATCCGCTCGGGAGAATAGCCAATCTTCCAGTCCACGCCGCACTTCAGGCCGGATTCCTTCTCAATAATGGGCACACAGACATCCTCGGTTACACCGGGATACACGGTGGATTCAAAGACCACAATGGTGCCGGGGGTCAGATTCTGGCCCACCGTGCGGGAGGCGCCCTTCACCGGACGCAGATCCGGTGTGGTATCCGGGTTCACCGGGGTAGGCACCGCCACAATGATAAACTTGGCTTCCTTCAGCCGGGTGGGGTCGGCGGTAAAATCCACCGTGGTGTTCCTGATGGCGGCGCCGATCTCATTGGTGGCATCGATGCCGTTTCGATACTCGTTGACCCGTTTTTCGTTGATGTCAAAGCCGATAACGGGAATGTGCTTGGCAAACTCTACGGCAATGGGCATGCCCACATAGCCCAGGCCCACCAGTGCCAGCTTTTCCTTACCGGAAATCAGGCCGGAATAAATGTTGTTGAATTCCATATGGCAACTCTCCTTTTGAAGCCCCCGGTGCTCAGACACACCGGCGGATAATTCCTGTAATGAACCGGACATCCTCTTCCGTCAGGTAGGGATGCATGGGCAGCGCCAGCACCCGCCTGGTGGCCTCGATGGTGTTGGGGTAATCCCCGTCGCTCAGGCCCATGTCACGGTAAGCTCCCTGCTGGTGGATGCCCCGGGGGTAATAGAGCATGGAAGGCACATCCTGCTCCTTCAGCGCCTTCTGCACCGCTGCCCGCTCCTCGGGAGATTTCAGCAAAATGGAATACTGGGCCCAGCTGGAAACAAAGCCCTCCGGAACGTAAGGCGTGATCACCTTGTCCCCCAGGAGCTCCGTGTACCAGGCAGCCGCCCGGTTCACATCGTCCAGCTCGTGCCCGGCAAAGGCTCTGAACTTGGGCAGAAGGATGGCCGCCTGAAGGGTATCCAGCCGGGAATTAAAGCCCACTTCCCGATTGTCGTACTTGTCCTCCGGGGATCTGCCGTTGGCCCGCAGAGAGCGCAGGCGCTGGTCAATGGCATCGTCATCGGTGAAAATGGCGCCGCCGTCACCGTAGCAGCCCAGAGGCTTTGCCGGGAAGAAGGAGGTGGCACCGATGTCACCAAAGGAGCAGGCCCGCTTTCCGTCAATGCTGCCGCCAAAGCCCTGGGCCGCATCCTCCAGAACCTTCAGACCGTACTTTTCCGCAATGGGCAGAATCCGTCGGTAGTCGGCGGGCTGGCCGAACAGGTCCACGGGGATGATGGCCTTGGGAGTGAGCTTTCCCTCCTCCAGCACCTTTTGAATCTGCTGTTCCAAGGCATCGGGAGACATATTGAAGGTAGCCAGGTCAATGTCCACCAGCACAGGGGTAGCCCCCACAATGGAGATGCTGCCCGCGGAGGCAAAATAGGTAAAGTCTGAGGTAAAGACGGCATCCCCGGGGCCAATGTTCATGGCCTTCAGCGACAGGTACAGGGCATCCGTGCCGCTGGCACAGGCGATGCAGTGCTTTTTGCCTACATAGTCCGCCAGAGTATGCTCCAGCTCCGCCACCGGCTTGCCCAGAATAAAGGCAGAGGAGTCAATGACCTCCTGAATCCCCTGGTCGATTTCCGGCTTCAGAACCTCATATTGTTTTTTCAAATCCCGAAACTGCATGTTATTTCTCCTCTGTCAAGCCGGATGGGGCTTCTTTGTAATGTCTGCCGCATTCGGCGCATGTCAAACCGTTTTTCAGCAGCGCACCGCATTCGCAGGCCCAGCCCATCCGCCTGGCAGGAACGCCCAGCATCAGGGCGTGGTCCGGCACATCGGAGGCAACCACTGCTCCTGCGCCGATCAGTGCCCACCTGCCCACGGTATGCCCGCAGACAATGGTGGCGTTGGCGCCGATGGAAGCCCCCCGGCGGATGACGGTTTTTTTGTAATTTTCATGGCCCTTGGGGTACTTGGCCCTGGGGGTCAGATCGTTGGTAAATACACAGGAGGGACCGCAGAACACATCGTCCTCAATCTCCACGCCCTCATAGACCGCCACATTGTTCTGAATTTTTACGCCGTCGCCGATCTTCACGTTGTTGGAGATGTTCACGTTCTGTCCCAGGGAGCAATTCTTTCCAATCCGTGCCCCCTTCTGGATGTGGCAGAAATACCAGACCTTGGTCCCCTCGCCGATCTGCACATCCTCGTCCACATAGCTGCTTTCATGTATGAAGGCGCTCACTTGTCAAACCTCCCGGCAAAATCCGTGGAGGCCACGTTCTTCAGCGGCAGCTTGACAGGCTTTCCCGTGGCAGCGGACTGGTAGATCGCCAGGATCATTTCCACGGCATTACGGCCCGCAACGGCATCCACATAGGGCTTGCGGTCATGCTCCACCGCATCGATCATATCCGCGTAGAGGCTGGTGTGACCGTTGCCGTAGACATTGGAGGTCTGCTCCTGCAAGCCTTTGTTCTTCTGGTCTTCCTCGGTCTCGTCGGCGAAGTTCCAGACATCGATGTTGTTGGTGGACTTGCCGCCGATTTTTACGGTGCCGGTCTGGCCGAAGAGGAACAGAGTCTCCTCCAGGTTCTGGGGGTAGACATTGACCGTACCCTCGATGGTGCCCACGGCACCGTTTTTGAACTTCACAACCGCCATGCCGATGTCTTCGCATTCCAGATAATCGTGGAACCGCCGGTTTGTCACGCCGTAGACTTCCTCTACCTCGTCTCCCATCATCCAGCGCAGCAGATCGATGCCGTGGATGCACTGGTTAAAGAGGCAGCCGCCATCGGTAGCCCACTTGCCCCGCCAGGGCGCCTGATCATAGTAGTTCTGATTCCGGTTCCAGCGGACATGGATGGAGCCGTGGGACAGCTTGCCGAAGCGCCCCGCTTCCAGTGCCCGGCGCATCTGCTGAATGGCCACATTGAAGCGGTTCTGATGACAGGCACAGACCTTTACATTCTTCTGCGCGCTTCTTCTGACAATTTCGTCCGCGTCCTCCATGGACATGGCAATGGGCTTTTCCACGATTATATTGATGCCGTGGTCGATGCAGTACAGCGCAATCTCCGCGTGGACACCGCTTTCCGTGGCAATGGCCACCAGCTCCAGGTCGGGATGCTCTTCAATCATCTGCTTGTAGTCGGTGTAGCGCTGGGTGGGCCTATCATAGCCGGTCTTTTCAAACAGAAGGTCGATGGCCTCCGGGTCCACATCACAGACGGCAACCATGTCCAGGTTGTTGTTTACCACCGCCTTGATGTGATTCACCGCGATTCGGCCGCAGCCAATGAGTGCGTATTTCAATTCTATCTTCCTCTCCAGGTTGTTCTGTTACTACTTGCTTCTTCTGCATTCGGCTCCTAATGTACCAAACAAGATTTTGGTTGCAATAACATCAAAAGCCATTCTATGTCAAGTTGCTATTACCCAGTTCTTTTCCAGTGAGATACTCCAATACTTCCAAATACAAATCACAAAGGGTATCTTCTCTCATAAGTGATTGGTTATGCCACAGCAGTGTTACTTCACCACCAAAACGGAAGCATGCGTCAATGAGTTGAAAGGAGTAGGCTTTCATTTCTTCATAAGAAAGACCCATATACTGCTTTCCACTTAACGAACATTCCATAATTGTAAGCGGATGCAGAACCAGAGGTGTTACGCTGCCATCGTAGGGGCTAATCCAGTTGACAGCCCGGCATGTACCCAAACGGAAGCCTGCGACATCCGCATACCCCATGGTAAAGTCTTCTTCGATTCCATTTTGAATCAAATCATAAAAATCCCTGGGCTCCATGCTGCGAAGATTGTGATTGCGGCTGGTTATAATCTGTTCCCCGGTGATTTTCCTCAGACGTGATAGCTCCTCTTTTATCCGTTCCGGATGCTTTCCTGCTCCAAAACTCACATGGTAACCGATCCTGGCGCCACTGGCCTTTATTCTGTCAATCAGCCTCTTTGCAGCTTCCGTTCCCAGATAGTCAAAGCCATCCTCAGGACAGTTACTGGAACCGCTTTTGAGAAAATAGATTGGCTGCCCATCTGCCAAGGCTGAATCATAGCGAATAATGTCTTCAAAAGAATATACTGGATCCCTTTCGGGACGACCCAATCGATTCCAGATTGGGTAGAAATCCAATTTGTGGTCTCTCAGCAAGATAACCGCAATTCGTTTGACCATTCCAAAAATGGAGAAATTATCCCATGGAATATCCACATCATGGGTCAAAAAAATACTGTCAAACGAGTTACAGGGCAACCGCAGCGACACTCCGTTTTTCTTTGCCAATTCGACTACCACCGCAGCATATTCCTCCACAACCGGCCGATGAAGGAAGCCTGATTTTCCAGGCAGTGACCTTTTGCCCAAAAAACGTCCATAGCAATCCCGTTCCTGATTGATCACTTCCTCATATCGGCTTAGCAGGAAGAATGAACTGGCGATAATATCCGCCTCAATGACCAGTTTTCCATTTTCAAATAAATCAAAAGGTTCTCCAAAGAGAATCGGAATTCCGCGCCATTCTTTCAGAGGAATATTCGGCATAGAGTCAGCTTTCCCAAACAATTCCGCTGTAAAAAAGGTTGATGGACGGATCACGATGGGCTTTTCAATTTGCGCAATCGGCTCATCGGAGTAAGCAATCGCATTCTCCCCCTGCTCGCCAAACAGGAACCGGATGATATATCTGATTGTACTTGGAGCTACACAAAACTGCACCGTTTTTTCCCCCTCACCCCGGCAAAACGATTCCTTTTATCATCAGAACTGCGTACATCAGCAGAGAATAAGAAATAGATAATACCAGATACTTTTTCACATACTTTTTTTCCATGCAATAGAAACTGGCTGCCAGATCAAAAATATTGTAAATACACTGTCCGATGGAATAGCACACCACCGTCCCCCGCATAGTATGAAATGCGTAGAAGCCAATGAAACAGGATACCACTGCAATAGCAAACCGAACCAGAGACACCGCAAGATCTGTCTTCTGCCGCCCAATAGACACCCGGCAATAGCTGGTTGTTTGCGCACAAAACATCAATACATACTGAACAATCAAAAAGCTGGCCAAAGCTCCCGCTTCCCGCCAGGTCTTGCCCAGTGCCAACGCAAACAGAGGCTCACTGATAAACATAAAAAATCCCACCGGCAGAATGGAAATCAGCAGAATCCTGAAAACCATTTTAAATGTAAAATCTGCCAGATTTCTGCCCTCCCGGTGATACTCTGAAGCGGTGCGGAAATACACTGTAGAAATAGGTGCTGCAATCAGGCGAATGGGGAGTTTGAGAATCCGTTCGCACATGGAATAATCGCCCAATTCCCCAGAAGGAAAAACTCTTCCCATATAAAGCGTCGGATACTCAATGCTGGTATTTCGCATAAAATCTGCCGGCAGATGAAAAAGAATGTACTCCTTATATTCTACAATAACGGAAACAAAATCCCGCAGCTTATAATGTCTGCGAAAAGGACTATCTCCCCAGATCATGAGCGTACATATCGCCAAATCCTGAAGGATATATGTTAGCATAAATCCTTCAAACCCGAAACCCAGCAGTCCCAGAGGAACCGCCACCAGCAGATTGGATGCAGAGCCAATAATCGGGTTAAAAAACAATTTATTGTATTTCTGCTTCCGATTCAGGTATACAATCATCAGCGACTTCGTTTCATACAACATACAATATGACCACATCATCAGTAGCGCAAGGCCATAAGAACCGCTGACAGAAAACAACTGTTTCTTCTCAGAAAAAACCGCATAGAACGCTGTAAACCCAGAACAAATCACAAAATTTGCCAGAAATGCTGTTGTAAATACTTTTCGGGATTGCTCATCATCTTTTGGCTTCATGATGGCAGCATTAAATCCCAATGTGGATAGATTTAATACAACCGCAGCAGTAGAAGTAATCAATGCCGTTTCTCCATATGCCGCATCCGAATAGATTCGCGACAGGATCGGCACACTGATTAATGACAATATCTGTGCAATCAGTTCACCGGACCCGACTTTAAACACAGATACACAGAAGCTGCTATTCTTCAATTTTTCAATCGCACTACGAAACGCATTCATTCCGTGAACTTCCTCCAAATGTATCTGACCGGATCGCAAACCCTACCAGTGCATAAAACAGATCCCATCGCAAATAGCTTCCCGAGACCATAAGCGGCAGAAAACCCGCAAATACAAGACCGATCAGCAACAGCTTTTCCTGTAACAATGCACATCGATTATACCTTCTGATGATCAAAAAAGCAAGCAGGCAGCAAAGAATCAGGCCCAGAATCAGCCCAAACTGCATTCCAACTTCCAGGAAAAAATTGTGGGAATAGCATCCATAAATACTTACTGCCGGCCAATAGACCTCTCTTTGAATAAAAATACGATCATTCCCCACTCCAGAGCCAATCAACAAGTGATTGCGAATATAGTCCAAGGATGTGGAAGCTATGTTGCTTCTCCCGTCATCCTTCAAAAAGTCGCCGTTCAAAAGGCGCTCAATGGAACGCAGGCTGCCTGAACTGCCCATGATTCTTGCCAGTGCGGGCAGAATGAACTTCGCGCTCAATGGAATCGCAACGGCGCAAATCATCAGACCCATATAGAGAAATTTGGAATACTTCTTCCCGCGGCACAGAAGTAGAATTGCTGCCGCGAACAACAGCCCGGCAACCAGCAGCGGCCCTCTGGCCCCCGTTGAAAAATTCAAAAGGAGAATGAGTCCCGAAAGGAAAAAGTCAAACAGTTTATGCTCCATTACCAGTGGCGAAACCATCAGGAACATGGCATCGAGCATCAAATATCCTTCATACTGGAAATGTAAGTCACCCGAAATCCCATCGATACTATAAGAATACATTTTTCTCGCCACATCCAGCAGAAGAACACAGGCAAAGAAACGGCAATAGCGGTTTAATTTGGGACTGCCATGCACCAGCTTCGCGCCGAAATAAAAAAAGATGCCTTTCCGAAACAGACGAAGGATGAGCTCCGCAGCAATAGATGTGCTGTATTCCGTTCTCAATGATGCAGTCAGAAATACCAATGCCAGAAACAGAAAGAATATAAGATCTTTCCAATTGATTGTCCTAAGGAGGCGTGGAACCACTCTGAGAAAAAGCAAAAAATACAGAATGTTCATGAACAAGCCTGCAAAGCCACCTGTTTTGCCAACCAATGATCCAATAGCTTCCTGAAACAATTCAGAAACGGTTTCAAACACAATGGTGAAGCAAAATAACAGGTTGTCGTATTCAATTTGGTTTTTCTCACCAATTCTCATAGTATCCTCCCTAATAGGAAACTGTCGTTATTTTTCAAGCAAATTCAGGTACGACTTTTGCAGCACCAGCTTCTCCTTTTCCCAACAAAGTGCATTTTTTGCTGGTATCATATTCTTTTTACAGGAATAATAAAATTCATCGTCAAATAGAAGTCTTTCCAAGCAAGCACAGAAATCATCCGCATCACCCGGACTGCACAGCAAACCAATCCGGTAACCTTCCACAATCCGTTTCATTTCCGGCAAATCAGACGCAATCACTGGCGTTTCGGACTGGATGCTTTCAAACAGTTTATTGGGCAGAGAATAATAATAGCTCTTTGAAACCGGTTCAATTGCCATCATTTCAACATCCGCAGCTCCTGAATATTTCCAAAGCTCCGTAATATCTACCGGCGGTATGATCAGAAGTCTTCCTTCAACACCGGCCTCTTTACTTTCCTCCTGGATTTTCCGGACAAGTTCTTTGCTACCCTGTGCTCCCATCAAAACAATACCAATATCCTTGAATTTCTGCAAGGTTGGAACCGTCATTTCCAATCCATTCCCATTTCCAAGATTTCCGTGGAACATCATAATATGCTCCACACGCGAATCCGTAAATCTATCCAGTAGTTCCTGACGCTTCTTCTTTGTTTCCTCCGGGTCTACTGTCCATTTTTCCGGCGTACTGCGCACCACGATCGGGCGCTGCTTTAGTTCGTGGATTTTCTGGACCTCATCGGCAATGCTGTCGTTTACCATAATGGAAAAAGCGCAGCGCTTGATCAAGAACCGTTCCAGATACTTGATCAAAAAAACTTGAAGCTTGTTTCGGTCTGCATTTCTGCCCAATTCGAATTCGTGGGAATCGTAAATAAGCTTTGCCTTGTCTTTTCTTCCGATATTGGACAGCCAGCCAATGGAAAGACCAATGAGGTCATGGCCGGAAATGATCTGGGGCTTCAGCTCCCGCCGGGTATAACTTGCCCAGCAAAACAGGGACACCGCCTGATTGATAGCCGACGGGAACCTGTTTCCCAGGGGTCTTGTGGTATAACGGCGAACCTCAAATCCGTCCACTTCATCTACCCTGCCCCGATCTTCCGGCTTACCCTTGGCCAGCACCATCACCTGCTGCCCCAGCTCCCGGCAGGCGGAAAGCTCCCGCTTGTCCCGGCTGGCATTGTCCCATTCGGAACCGCAAATTTTCAGGATCATTGTTTCATCACGCTCCCATAATGTCTTCATAGAGACCCAGAAGCTTCTTCTCTTCCACTCCCCAGTTGAAGCCTCCGCGAATGGCTTTCCGTCCGTTCTCCCCCATACGCCTTGCGTCATCGGGGTGATCAATCAGATACCGGATCGCTTCCGCGATTTCATCCGTGTTCTCAGGGTCTACGCAAACACCAAACTGGTACTTCTCCACCATCCGACAGTTAAAGTCACTCTTTGACAGAATCACCGGAACACCCATGGAAAGATACTCAAATACCTTGATGCCGAAGGTATCCAGGTGGAGATACTGTCCTCTGTCAAGAAATGTGCACAGACCGACACAGCTTTGGGCAATCAGATCCGTTACCTGGCTGCGGTTCAGAATTCCTCTGTAATCCACGCAAGCGTACTCCGGCATTTGGGACAGCACACTTTGGTACTCCTCGGAGGAATACTCCCCGGCCAGAGCAAGTACCGCTCCCGCCCTGGATGCGGCCAGGACATCCGCCGTAATTCCCCGGGATTCGGTCAGCGCCCCCACATAACAGATCTGCCTGGGGTTCTTTTCCGCAGCCGGATCGTAGAGATTGTAGAATTCATCCAGAATTGCGGCATTGCTGATGATGGGTGTTCTCCGACACAAACCCTCAAAGGGATTTTTTCCATCCATTGTGCAGGGGAAAATGACCGCATCCAGTTTGCCCAGCACATATTCTTCATATCGTCCATACAACGCTGCCACAGCGCCGCTCATCCAGTGAGGAAGGTAGGGCTTGTCCCGCAGCTGGTAGGTATAGCGCTCATGGCTGTCAAAAATGACTTTTTTGCCCTTCTTTTTCAGCATCACCCCATAGGGCAGCAGTTCCGGGTCGTGAAAATGGTAGATGTCACAGTCCAGCGCCAGGGCTGCCTCATATACGCGCCTCGCGCCCTGGGTCATGCGCTGCAGGCGACTGTCCGGGATGGTGCCCACGCCAACAATGTGAACACCGTTTTTCTCATAGCTGTCCCCCCGCTCCACCAGATACACATCGTATCCGTTTTTGGCAAGAGAAACGCATTCCTTATGAAAAATGCGAATATCCTCCGGATCATGGGCGCTGGTCATGTGGCATACTTTCATCTTGTACCTCCGGTGTTACCATTCCATCTCGCTGCCGTCAGGGGCAAAGAAAACCTCGTGATAGCGGCGCTGCATCACCGTCCCCTCCCGAATGGAAAGCTTCGGCAAAGGCTCTCCCAGCAGCCGCTTCAGCTGCAAATAGGGAAAATTGATCCCCGCGGGGGCGTAGGACACGATGGTTGCGGACAGTCTGGGATTGATCTCAATGAGCTTGGGTTCCCCTGCCGCGTCGTACTTAAAGTCAAAATTCACATTGCCGCTCATATGGAGCTTTTCAATCAGCTCCGCGGCAATCTCAAAGGGCTTTTCCCGGCTTTCAATAATGCTGCCCTGGGGAATGCTGCTGTTTACCGCAAAGTTATAGCGGCCTGCCATATAGAGCACCTTTCCGTCCTCGCAGAGGGCATCCACACCGTATTCCTCTCCCGGCAGCAGCTCCATAACCATCATCTGTGGGATCTGCGGCTTCTCCTTCAGCGCCCCGATCAGGTCGTGATAGCTCATATACATGGAATTGGGCTTCTCGTTGAAGAGCAGATCATACATGGATTTTCCCGGGTCAATCAGCCGGACCCCCCGGCTGCCGTTGCCCTCGGCACCCTTTACGCAAACCGCGTTCTGAGGATACCCCAGTTTTTTGCAGGCCTCTTCCACTTCCTCCACCGTCGCGCAGGAAAGAAACGCCGGGGTGGGCATTCCCAGCTGGCGCATCTTTTCCAGCAGCTTTACCTTGTTGTTGGCAATCCGCAGAGAATCATATTCCATCACGGAAACGCCGATACCCCGGGACCGGAAAGCCTCCAGATTCCGGGAAAACGTCAGCAGCTCCCGGGTTACCAGGGGCATGACCACCTGTACCCTTTCTTTTTCACAGACCTCCAGAACCCGATCAAGAAAACCGGGATCCTTTGCCGCCGGGACGGTATAGAATGCATCCACCAGCTTCCGCCCGGCGGCATTCTCATTCATATCCACACCGACGATTCGAATGCTGCGCTCCCCGTTCTTGCGCAGACACCGGATGATTCCCGGCGCACCGGGCGCGCCTGCGCCGGTCATCAGCACCGTTACTGTATTTTCCATAAGAAAACCTCTAATCTATGATATAGCTTGCGAGAATATCCTCCGTTGTTTCCTCCCGTTTCACCAGAGACATGGTTCCGTCATTCCGGCAGGAAACAATTTTGCAGCCCACCTGAATGAAAGGCGGCTTCATCACATTGGTATAGGCTCCGGCATTCTGGAACCAGAGAAGATCTCCCTGGCCCACCGGCTGCTCCAGACCCGGATACAGAATATCATCTTCCAGACAGGTGTAGCCGGTGATGTCCGCAAGGGGCAGCCGTTTGGTTTGTGCTTCCCGGTACAGGACTTCCACGGGAAGTCTTTTTTTCTTTCCCAGTTCCCCCAGCTGATGGACGCTGCCGTCCACCATGGCAATATTCCTGCCCCGAACACACTTCGTAGCAATGACACTGACGGCGTAGACCATGGTATCCGCCACCACCGTGGTGCCCGGTTCCACAATCAGCATGGGCCGCTTCTCCTCCGGCAGACTGCCGTAAGCCTGAGCAAACAGCCCCGCAACCGTCTGGGCATACTCCCGGAAGGAGGGGATCTGCTGATGGAACTGCTGGGCAAAGGCCGGATGCATATGGCCGAACATACCGCTGCCCAGGTCGATGATCGTTCTTTCCGAATCCTCAAGAAGCGTACCGGCATAATGGAGCATTTTCTCTGCCCGGGTCTGCCATGCCTGAAGGTTTCTGGCCCCGCCCAGGTGAAAATGCAGACCGATGATCTCCATGTGTCCGTCTTCTCTTGCGGCGCGGATCAGTGCCTCCGTTTCCGGGTCGGTAACATCGAAGCCGAATCGGGAATTCTTATTGGTGCCGATGTCCATGTTCAGCCGGAAGCCGATTTTCGCGGTAAGGTTATTCTTTCGCGCAATGGCAGCAGATCTTTCATACTCAAAGCGGTTATCCAGCATGAGGAACGCGCCGTCGAGGATCATCTCCTCCATACCGTTCCATTTGCCGGGACCGTTGACTATGATTCGCTCCGGAGGGAAACCATAGCGTTTTGCCAGATGGTATTCCATATCCGAAACAACCTCCGCCCAGCCCCCCAGGGCCAGGACCTGTCTGCACACCGCCGGCATATAGTTGGTCTTGAAGGAGTAGGCGATCTGGAACTTTGGATAAACGGACTTATACGCCCCATCCAGCTCCAGGTAATGGTCCGCAAATCGGTCTTCCTCAAATACATACAGCGGCGTTCCATAGGTTTCTGCCGCCCGCTTCATCATTTCTGAATTCATAGGCTTCTCCAATTATTTCAGAATGGAATCCAAATCGGTAATGTTCTCCGAAAGGTAGGTTCTGCGGTCCTCCCCTGCCACTTTGATAAAATCGGATATGGTCTCTTTCAGCCCCCGCTCCTCCTGGTGATACCAGAAAGCGTGGGTCAGGATATGGAGTCTCTGATAGGCCTCCGACTGAATGATCTCTTCCACCGGCTCTCTCCATCTTCTGCGGCTGTCGGAAACATACTTGAAGTTCTGGAAGAACTCCTCGCTGTAGGAATTCACAAAGCCGGGGATTTCCAGTTCTGTCTCCAGAGTGACCGCGTTGGGCCGATGGAGGGAAAAGCTGTTGATTTCCACCTCCAAAAGCTCGGACAGGATTCGTGCCTCTTTGGAAATGTAGTATTCCATAGACCGGTGGTCGTAATTGTATACCGTTTCATCGAAGTGCAGACCGATATTATGGCCCAGATCCACAATGGAATGCAGGGCCTTGTAAGAGGAAATGGAGGCGGGATTGTAAAAATCAGAGCTGAGCAGCACAAAATAGGTGGATTGGATTCCAAAATCCGCCTCCGCCTGAGCCAGCCGCACCGCCTGCTCGATGTTGTAGTCAATGTCATGGCGCATGATCACGCACCGGTCAAAATCCCGGTAATTCCGGTAGTTACAGAACGAATAATGATGCGCCCGCAGCAGCTCCAGGAGCTTCGAATACGCTTTGTATGTAAATTCCATCAGTGAATCCCTTCGATTACTTCCATCAGTTTTTGGGTGAGGCTTTCAAAATTATAGATCCGCGTTGCCTCCCGCGCGGCGGCAAAGGCCGCTTCATATTGCTGCGGATCCATATCCAGAACCTTTGTAATGGCAGCGGCGATTCCCTGGCCGGTGGGCTCATAATAAATATTGCAGGCCGCATCCCCCATGGGGCAGTTTTTCATCCGTGAAATCAGAATGGGTTTGCCCGCCGCAAAATACTCAAAGAGCTTATTGGAGCTGATGCCGTATTTGGCAATCCGGTCATCGAACACATCCAGAAAGTTCAGATTGCTCCTGCTGATAATGTAGGGAATATATTTTTTGTCTACCCGGCCCTTGAAGACCACATTGGTGATGTTTTCATCGGAAAGCCGCTTTTGAAGCATCTCCAGCTCATCGCCCGCCCCCCAGATGAGGATTTTTACCCGGGGATCTGTTATCCGTTTCGCGGCATCCAGCAGCAGGCCAAGATTGTTGGCCTTGCGCAGGGAGCCTGTATAAACGATTTTAAAGGCATCGGAATCATCCAGATCCCGGTCTTCGATTGGATAATGCTGCCGGTTATACTCAAAAAGCTCCATATCCACGCCGTTGTTGATAAAGTGCACCTTGGACCGGGGGATGTCTTTCTCCCAGCCCTGCTCGAGGATGTAGTCGTAGGCCCCCTCCATGGTAAAGACAATGGCATCCGCCTTTTTGTAAATCCACTTTTCCAACCGGCGCAGCAGCAGCACGGCAGGATTCCTGGGACCGGCCACATCATAGGCAATCAGCGATTCCGGCCACAGGTCCGCGATTTCGGCAACGGCACGGCACCCATACTTTTGGGCCAGGTGAATACCCACCGCGCAGGACATAGGGGGCATAGAGGTGGCAACGATGGCATCCGGTTTGTCAAAACGGGCGCAAACCCCCGGTAACTTCCAGGCAAACTCACACATATTGAGGATTCTGCTGCCGCCGTTTCCCTGATAGTCCCGGCAGCGGATGTATACATAGTGAACCCCGTCCACATATTCCTCCCGCCAGTTCCGGCCATCCGTGATCAGGTTCTGATCCGAATTATGGACCGTACTGGCGGCAAAAATTGTGACCCTATGGCCCGAACGCTGCAAATACTTCGCAAAGATCGCGGGCCGAGCCAGCGGGTAATACTGCGGGGGAACCGCATAGTGATTGATGAGCCAAATATTCATACAAATTCTCTCTGTTCATTGGTGATGTGGGCGGACTGCCTGAACAAGGCTTTGTCCCAGCTTCTTCCAAATCCGGAAATCCGGTTTTTCCGGCTGCACATTGGGCAGTGCTCCCGCTGTGAGCAGCAGGGGGAAGAACACATAGCAGTTGAGCCCGTCGCATTCCGCGATGCTGAAAAGCGCCCAAATCAGTATCATCACGCTGTCTGCCGTCCGCTTCCGTTTTGCCAGCAGCCAGAGGCAGATGAGAATGACGCACAGCGGGGCAATTCCCATCCAGACACCCATATTTTCATAAAGGCAGTCCAGGGCGGAAGTATCCGGAACCCGGTCCAAAAGGGTGGGCGGCTGAATGCCGGCACTGGATTGGCCAAACAGCGTCAAACCCCGGTATACATACCAGGCGGTGGATTTGATCAGCCGGTTTGTCAGGAGGCTGTTTAATTCCCAGATTACCTTCGGCCAGTTGGGGTAGAGCACCATGACGCCGATGAGAAATACCGACAGCACCGGCGGAGTCCACATTGCCGCCGTATGCAGCAGCGGATTGCCGCAGGCCTGCCTTCTCTGATAGACCAGCACCAGGAGGATCACCGCAAACGTGAGCAGCAAGGACATCTTGTTCGCGCAGAGGAAATAAAAGATGCAGGACAGCAATACCATCCCTGCCGCGTCTCTTTTCCGAACGCTTCCAAAGTTCAGATAGCACCAAATGCAAATCATCTGAAACAGCGAAGGGCCCGGAGCGGAAGAGCTCCTGTAGCCAAACCGGAAACGGGACGTGCGGGTAATCAGCGCCCAGAATTTCCGGGCATCATCGGAATAGATGGTGCGTATTCCGGAGAAATGCATGGGAAGAGAAAGAAGAATATTTCCAAGTAAAAACAGCGCGCTCCAGTAGAAAATCAGGCGCAGGGCTTTTTTCATATCCCCATTGCGCATCGCCAGCACAGTGGTAGCCGTGATCAGCAGATGGAAATTCCGGATCCGAAGGGCCGCCAGGCCGATGATGCCGTAACCGATTCCGCACAGGAACATACTCTTGACATCCGGCCACCCCTGCAACGCGTAGTACAAAAGGATCAGCATTCCGGAAGCGGTCAGCAGGATTTCCAGCAGCCTAAGCTGCACCAGATCGCACATTCCGAATTGCGCGTTGAGGGTCATAAACAGGATTCCCAGATAGAGTGGGCTTTCCGGAATCCAGGGCTCCAACCAGTTGGGGAAATGGCGCTGCTTCTCTTTCATCTGCTGTCCTCACTCCTTCTCCCTTACGGGCCAGATTGATTTCTATTCTTCTCTGTCCAGAACCGCGGTAACCGTGCGGAACATGGTGCCAAGCTCCGTCCGAAGGCTGAACTCCCGGATGGACCGCAAATTGTATTCCATCTTTCCGGGCAGCACCTTTTCCATATAAACCCGGTCCACATCCTCCGCCGCGTCCAGAAGCTTTGCCTCATCCTTATAGCGAATGCTGGCCTCACTGGTAATGCCAGCGGGGAGCAGCAAGGTCGCGTAGTATTCCGGCCTGTAGGCCGCCACATATTTTGTGGCCTCCGGCCGGGTCCCCACGAAGCTCATATCTCCGGCAAGGACATCCAGCACCTGGGGCAGTTCGTCCAGCCGGCAGGACCGCAGCTTTGCGCCAATTTTGGTAATCCGGCTGTCACCGCCCACGGTAACCGCGGTGCCCATTTTATCCGCGTGGTTGACCATGGTGCGGAATTTATGAATCCGGAATGTTTTCCCGTAGGTGGTCACCCGTTCCTGCCGGAAAAACACCGGTCCGGGCGAATCCAGCTTGATGAGCAGGGCGATCACACCCATGGGAATTGCCAGCAGAATCAGCAGCACAGCTGCCGCAAGCACATCAAACACCCGCTTGCAGACCAACGCGGCACGCTTTTTTGATAGCACATCGTAGTACGCCCGGATTTCTTCGCATTGCATGAAATCCGGCAATTCTTCCCATTTTTTCAGCATTGCCGCATACGCTCCTCATACGCCCAAGGCTTACTTCACATAGTTTGCTGCCACTTCTCTGTAGCACTTTACCACATAATCCACATCCTCGTCCGTCAGGCAGGTGTGCAGCGGCAGGGTGATGAGATTGTGGTAGTAGTCGTAAGCGTTGGGGAAATCCTGAATGTCCCAGCCATAGGCCTTATAGGCCGTCATCATGGGCAGAGGCTTATAGTGCACATTGGTGGAAACACCCATTTCCGCCAGTTTCACAATGATCTCCTGCCGCTGGTCCGTTGTGATTCCGGGAATCCGGGTCAGGTACAGGTGGCCGGAGGAGCAGAAATCCGGGCCCTCATGGATCAGATGCTTCACGCCCAGCTCGTCGCACATGGCATCATACTTCCGGATAATCTGGTGGCGTCTTGCCATCAGGCCGGGATAGCGCTCGAACTGCTTGAGACCGATGGCCGCCATAATATCCGTCATATTGCACTTGTACCAGGGGCCCACAATGTCATATTCCCAGGCACCCAACTTGGTCTTGGCCAGAGCATCCTTGCTCTGACCGTGAAGGCTGTAGAGCTGATACTGGTGGTACATTTCCTCATGATCGATTCCGGGAATGTCCCGCCAGGTGGCCGCGCCGCCCTCCGCGGTGGTAAAGTTTTTCACGGCGTGGAAGGAGAAATCCGTAAAGTCCGCGATTTCCCCTGCCATTTTTCCATTTCTGGTGGCACCCAGTCCATGGGCGCAGTCCGCAAACACCAGCACTCTTCCCACGGCCTGCTGGATCCGTGCCCCCAAGTCCCCACCCTGTCTGGGCCGGAACAAGCCGCGCTTGCGCTCCACGACAGCATAGAGCTTATCGTAGTCGCAGATGATGCCGCCCAGATCCACGGCAACCACCGCCTTTGTCCGCTCGGTGATGGCGTCGGCCACCTTGTCATAGTCCATTTCAAAGCTGTCCTTCTGGCTGTCTACGAAGATTACCTTTGCGCCGCAGTGAATGGCCGCGGAAGCGGTGGCGGTATAGGTATAGGCAGGGACGATGACTTCGTCCCCCTCCCCGATGCCGCAAATCCGGAAGTTCAGCTCCTCCGCCGCGGTTGCGGAGCTCAGGCAGACCACTCTGGAGGTGTGGCAGTATTCCGCCAGCTTTTTTTCCAGTTCCTTTGTCCGGGGACCGGTGGTAATCCAGCCGGATTTCAGAGCCCTGCGGACCTCTTCTATCTCCAGATCCGTAATATCCGGCGGGCTGAAGGGGATCACCCGGGCCCCCTTGGAATTGGTCTTCAGGGCCACGGGAGTTTCCTCGTCATTGTTGTTTTGCAGATACTCTATGAAATCCTGGACCTCTACCCCCCGTGCTTCACACAGGGTCTTGACACGCTTCTTCTCTTCCTCCGGCAGGGTTTCATTGGCAATAACCACGTAGCCGATCTTGTTCTTTTCCAGTACCGATTCCAGCTTGTCCAGCCCGGGGATGATGGGAAGCCCATTCATGTACTGGTTTCCCCCGTCGGCCTTTCCGCCCACAACACACACCACCCGCAGGGCAGCATCCTGCTCCAGCTGTCTTCTGGCAAACTGGCCGATTTTCCCGATGCCGATAACCATGGTATTGATTCTCTCACTGCGCTGGCTCTCAATCCGGTTGCGCTCCAACAGGAACAGCCGGTAGGCAAACCGGCTCGCAACGATCAAAAACAGCTGGATCCCGGCGCCGAGGAGATAGTAGGTCACCGGCATCCGCATGACAAATACCAGCGTACCCACCACCTGAACCAGGAAGGTCAGAACATTAGCCACCACAATCCGGTTCATATCCCGGATGCCCGCGAATTCCCAACGGCTGTTATAGAGCTTAAACCCGGAAAAAATCAGCAGGCAGCAGACCGTATACCAGGGCGCAAAGGTTCGCAGGGCAGCACCATAACCGGTCTGCAGCTCAAAAAACCGGAACCCCACATAGAGGCGAATCAACAGCGCCAAAAAATAGGAAATATTGACGGCAAAAACATCATAGATCATCAAGGCCAGCCGCAGCAGGAGCTGCCGCCCGCCGGAATATGCCTTTTCTTCATTTCTTTTTTTCATACGCTCTCCTCCTGCCATTTTCAGGCCCTTGCCATTTCCCTGCAGGCATTCATCTCATATGCCTCTTCCGCTGTGGCGTTTACCTCTTCCGGCGAACGGAAGGTGGGAACCACCTGCCTGAGCACAGACCGCACACGGTCGTCATCCCCGCCGGCAACGGCTTCTTCCAGGAGCCTCAGCCGCCGGTTCAATTCTTCCCGATCCAGGGGGGTATCCCGCTCAATAAAGATCAGGCTGTTTTCTGTTTTATCCAGCTCCTCGGTTTTTACCAGCAGCTCCTCGTAGAGCTTTTCACCGGGCCGCAGGCCGGTTTCCACAATTTCGATTCCTTCCGCGCCGGACAGACGGATCATATTTTCCGCCAGCTCCAGAATCCGGATGGGCTTTCCCATATCCAGCACAAACAGCTCCCCATTCCGGCTCATGGGGCCGGATTCCAGCACCAGCTGGGAGGCTTCCGGAATGGTCATAAAGTAACGGATGATCCGTTTGTCGGTCAGCGTTACCGGGCCGCCGCTGGCGATCTGCCGTTTAAACAGCGGGATCACCGAGCCTGCCGAGCCCAGAACATTTCCAAACCGGGTGGCGCTGTATACCGTATTTCCCCAGGTACTGGCGCTGCCCACGATCATCTCGCACATCCGCTTGGTGGCGCCCATCACATTGGTGGGATTCACCGCCTTGTCGGTGGAAACCATCATAAACCGCTCCACCCGGTATTCCTCACACAGCTCCACCACATTGCGGGTACCGAACACATTGTTGTGCACCGCTTCCACGCAGTTCTTTTCCATCAGCGGCACATGCTTGTGGGCCGCCGCGTGAATCACAATCTGGGGCCGGTACCGGTCAAATACCCGGCGCAGAGCCTGCCTATCGGTAATGGAGCAGATTTCAATTTGCAGATTCAGGGCAGAACCATAGGCAATCCGCAGCTCCTGCTGCACATCGTAGGCGCCGTTTTCGTAAACATCCAGAATCACGATCTGGCTGGGAGCCATTTTTGCCAGCTGGCGGCACATCTCCGAGCCGATGGATCCGCCGCCGCCGGTAATCAGGATCACCTTGTCCCGATAGAAAACGCTGGTCTTTTCATCGGAGATCATCACCGGCTTGCGGAACAGCAGCTCCTCAATATCAAATTCCCGCAGATAGCGCTTGCTGCCGGCGGTCTGCATCACCGGGTAGTCGTATACCTTGACCTTGTAGCCTGCCTGAACATATCGCTCGTACAGTTCCCGCTTTTTGTCATCGCTGAGATTGGGTACGGAAAGGACAATCTCCTGGATCTCATGCCTGCGAAGCTGCTCCATTGTGGTTTCGTCTTCCATCAGCACGGGAATTCCGTGGATTTCTCTTCCCGCCTTTTCCGGACTCTTGTCCACAAAGCACCGGGGAGAATAGGCAGAGTTTCCGTTTCCCAGCAGCTCTTCCGCCAGGTTGACGCCCACCCGGCCGGCGCCAATGATGGCCACCTTGATTTTCTGCCCGGTGTCGCCGCTCCTGTGAACCATTTCCTCTCCGCCAAAAATCCGCAGCAGCAGCCGCAAAATCCGGCCCTCCAGCGTATCCTCCGTTCCGCATTTGAAGGCGTAACGGTAAAACATCCGGATTGCCAGGGCCCCCAGCAGATTCATGCAGGAAAGGGACAGCAGCCGGGCAAAGGTGATCTGCTCAATCCGTACAAACAGCGGCAGAATCATTTCAACAGCCAGGTTGATCAAAAAGGCAATGCCATCTACAATCAGCAGCCGAATATAGCACTGAATGCCGCCGTAACGCCAGATCTGTCTGTAGATGCTTCCGAAATAGCGAACGGCAAAGATGCCTGCAAAGGTAATACAGCTGTGCAGCAGCACACCGCTCCAGGACAGGCCGTTATTGCTTCGGTAGAACACCAGCAGCATCATATCCAGAAACAGCAGAATTCCAATATCGTAGATGACCAGAGGCCACCTGACTTTTCCTTTTGTCATTTCGTCTTCTTCCTTTTCTTCCCGGCTGGCCGGAATCGACCGGCAGAAAGCCGGGTTTGCGCCCCAGGGGAGGATTGCCGGGCGGGGCTTTCTTTGGAGCCCGCCGCTTTTGTTTGGGGCTTGCCGACAGGGGGACCATCCAATGGCCCTTATTTCTCCTTATACATTATACACATTTTTCTCTGACTTGCAAGACAAATGCACAAAAGCCACGGAAAAACGTCCATTATCTATCCCGCAATTTTTGTAAGGTTTTACAGAATGGAGACTGATTCCCTGCTTTTTCCAGCGCTTATTCGCCGCGGTTTCTTTTCTCCTGATCCGGCTTCGATTCCAAAGCAAAGCCGGAAAAGAAAAAGCTCACCCAAAAGGTGAGCCGAACCCCAGCCCCCCCAGTGGGGGGATCCAGGGATCTTTTGCCGGTCAGCCGGGAAATGAATCCCGCCGCCCTTATGGATTTCCCATTCTGCGCAGAAGCGCCCCTTCCAGGAAAGACACCGCGTAATACATGGTTTCATATTTGATGTACATCAGCGCGTTTTCATCCCAGAGGAACCGGAGCCTGGGGGCAAATTCCTCATCCCCTTCCCAGAAGAAAAGGGCAATGGACAGCTCCTGAAAAACCGGGATCTCCCAGGCAAGGTCCGCTCCTGTCAGCCGTTTTCCGCCCATGGAAGCACAGGCCGCGCAGAACAAATCCGGGTGATTCTGGATTTCTTCCGCGAAGGGATCCCGGCGCTCCATCAGGCTCCGGTGAAACTGATTCCCAAAATCCGTCATATTCTTCCACTTTCCTGTAAGGAACCGGTTTTCCCGGCTGTCGCAGAGCAAATCCAGCAGCGTCAGCACCTCATGGAAGGAATTGGCCTCCTGCCAGCCCGTCTCCCCTGCCCGCTCCAAATCGCCGGTTTTTCTGTTCAGGCGATAGTCGCTGCCAAAAAAATCGGTATAAAGCCAGGCGTCATCCGCATGCAGGTTCAGCTTGCGGATCAGGCCCTCCTGATCATAATTCAGAAACAGCTT
>JAXEMQ010000051.1:0-11482 GCA_034099845.1 Faecousia sp. | reverse complement strand
CAGAGGGCGCCTACGGCTTCAAAGTTCAGGTTTGTCAGCACGAAGAGCACATCCCCGCCCTTCTGGCGGATGTCCTTGATGCCCACGGCCCTGGCCTGGGCCCGGAGCAGGGCAATGTCGATGAGGTTCAGCACGCCCTTGGGGGGCTCGCCGTACCGGTCCACAATCTCGTCCAGCAGATCGTCCGCGTCCTCCTGGCTGCGGATGGCGGCCATCCGGCGGTACAGGTCCATCCGCTCCTCCCCCCGGGCCACATATTCCTTGTCCACGTTGGCGGTGACGTTCAGATCCGCGGTGCAGTCCGGGGCCTTGGGTGCCTCTCCCTTTTCTTCCAGCACCGCCTCATCCAGCAGCTTCAGGTACATGTCATAGCCCACGCTCATCATGTGGCCGGACTGCTCCGCGCCCAGAAGGTTGCCCGCGCCCCGGATTTCCAGATCCCGCATGGCGATCTTGAAACCGGAGCCGAATTCCGCGAAATCCCGGATGGCGCTGAGACGCTTCTCGGCAACCTCCGTCAGGTTCTTGTCCGGCCGGTAGGTGAAGTAGGCGTAGGCGTGGCGGGTGGAGCGGCCCACCCGGCCCCGAAGCTGGTGGAGCTGACTCAGGCCGAAGCGGTCCGCGTTTTCGATGATCAATGTGTTGGCGTTGGGGATGTCCAGGCCGGTTTCGATGATGGTGGTGCACACCAGCACATCGATTTCCCCCTCGGCCATGTCCCGCATCACATCCCCCAGGGCATCCTCGGTCATCTGCCCGTGGGCAATCCCCACCCGCAGGCCGGGGATCCGCTTTTGCAGGGCACTGGCGCACTGGTCGATGGTTTCCGTCCGGTTGTGCAGGTAGAATACCTGGCCGCCCCGTTCCGTCTCCCGGCGGATGGCGGCGTCAATCACCGCGGGGCTGTATTCCATGACGAAGGTCTGCACCGGATACCGGTCCGCCGGGGGTTCTTCGATGGTGGACATATCCCGGATGCCGCTGAGGGCCATGTTGAGGGTCCGGGGGATGGGGGTGGCGGACAGGGTCAGTACGTCTACACCCTTGGAGATTTCCTTCAGCCGTTCCTTGTGGCTGACGCCGAAGCGCTGCTCCTCGTCCACGATCAGCAGGCCCAGATCCTTGAACTGGATGGTTTTTTGCAGCAGCTTGTGGGTGCCGATGATCAGATCCACATTGCCGCTGCGCAGATCCTGCAGGGTTTTGGCCTGCTGTTTGGGGCTGCGGAACCGGCTGAGCACATCGATGTTCACCGGGAAACCCCGGAACCGGGAAATGGCGGTCTGGTAGTGCTGCTGAGCCAGCACCGTGGTGGGCACCAGAATGGCCACCTGCTTGCCGTCCATCACCGCCTTCATCACCGCCCGGAGGGCCACCTCTGTTTTGCCGAAGCCCACGTCGCCGCAGAGCAGCCGGTCCATGGGGATGGGGGATTCCATATCCTTTTTGATGTCCGCGATGCAGCGCAGCTGGTCGTCGGTTTCCGGGTAGGGGAAGTTGTCTTCAAATTCCCGCTGCCAGGGGGCGTCGGCAGCAAAGGCATAGCCGGGCTGCCGCTTCCGGGCGGCGTAGAGCTGGATCAGCTCCCCGGCCATATCCTTGGCGGCCTTTCTGGCTTTGGCCTTGGTTTTCTGCCAGGCGTCGGAGCCGATTTTGTTCAGGCGGATGTTGGCATCCTCCCCGCCGCCAATGTATTTGCTCACCAGATCCAGCTGGGTGGCGGGGACAAACAGGGTATCGGAGCCCTGGTAGGCGATTTTGATATAGTCCTTGATGACGTTTCCCACCTTGATCTGCTCCATGGACACAAACCGGCCAATGCCGTAGTTGTCGTGGACCACCAGGTCCCCGGGGGTCAGATCCGTAAAGGCATTCAGCTTCTGCCGGTTGGTGGAGCCCTTTTTGGCGGCGGTTTTCCGCCGGGGCTCGGTTTTGGCAATGAGCTGACCCTCCGTCAGCACCGCCAGCTTGGAAAGGGGATATTCCAGACCGTAGGGCAGGGTTCCCTCGCTCAGCAGAATCTGCCCGGCCTTGGGAAGCCCCGTCAGGGGGATGGAGAGAAAAGCGGACACATTCTTGTCCCTCAGCAGCTGCTGCATGAGCTCTGCCCGGCGGCGGGTGCCGCAGAGCACCAGGGTGCCGAATTCCGCTTTCTGGTAGTGGGTCATGTCGCTGACCGCCGCGTCCAGATTGCCGCCGTAGGAGGGCAGCTGCTTGGCGGCAACGGGCAGCAGAATGCCGGGAGGGCAGTCCTCCGGGTAGGAGGTGCCGCCGAAGGAATCAAAGTATACCGTGGTTGTGCCCCGGAGACGCCGGGTAAAATCCTCCCATTGGCATACAAAATCCGCAAGCTCTCCCGCCACCAGGCCGCCGTTTAAGAGACTGTCCAGAGAAAGACCCATTTCGTCCATCCGGGTCCGGGCGGCCCGGGCCAGATTGCCCTGGTCGCAGATGACCCAGAGGGTGTTTTCCGGGGCATAGTCGGCGGCGCAGGCGAATTCCGGGTAAATTAGGGCCATATACCGGTCCCAGGCGGAGCCGTGCACACCGTCGCGGAGCTTTTCCAGATCCTTTTCCAGGGTTTCCATCAGCATGGCGTTGGGATGCTTGCGCCGCTTCTGCCGGGAAAGCAGGTTCTCAAGTGCTTTGCAAAGCCCCGGTTCGCCTCCGGGAGCCAGCCCCGGCAGGGTTTCCGAAACCGGCAGCAGCCGGACGGAGCGGATGTTTTCGCCCCGGCGCTGGGTGTCCGGGTCGAAGTAGGCCAGGGTATCCAGCTCGTCGCCGAAGAATTCCAGCCGGACGGGCTGATCCTCACCGGGGGAGTAGACATCGGCGATGCCGCCCCGGAAAGCAAACTGACCGGGGCCCTCCACCATACCGCAGCGGCTGTAGCCCGCGGCGGTGAGCCGGGCGGACAATTCCTCCAGGGTGTATTCCTGCCCCACCTCCAGGCAGATGCAGCTGTTTTCCAGAATGTCCACAGGCATGGTGCGCAGGCTCAGAGCCTCCCAGGGGAGAATCTGGATGGGCACCTGCCCCCGGTGCCAGGAGGATAGCTGCCGCAGGCGCTTCTGCTCCCAGCTGCGGGAGACCACGGCGGCATCGTAAAAGGTCAGATCCCTGCCGGGTAAGGTAGGGGCGGTGAGGCCCAGGAAGCACTTCAGCTCCTCCTGGATCCGCCGGGCGGCCATATCATCCTGGCAGACGATGGCTATGGGCCGGTTCAGGTCCCTGTACAGCCCGGCAATCATATGGCTGCGGTTGATCTGTCCCAGCCCGGTGACGGCGGCGCACCGGTTTTCCTTCAGGGTTTCCACCAGGGAGGCGTATTCCGGAATGGTTTTCAGTAAAAAAAGCAGGGGATTGTCCATAGGATACCTCGTAAGATTTTTCTTCCCACAGCACAAAGCGGAAAGAGAAGAATTCTCTTTCCGTGTGGGTTTTTCCGCGGAAGTCAGGGGTGGCTTCCGTTAAAATTGTTGGCAGCGGCAGCGGTGCCCTGGTCGATGATGGTCAGGGCAGCCTGGGCACCGTTTTCCAGGGAGACAAGCAGGGCTTTTTCCTCCTGGGCGGAGAAGGTGGACAGAACCCAGGCGGCCAGGTCGAAATCCGGGTGGGGCTTGGCGCCCACACCCAGCTTCACCCTGGGGAACTCCTGACTGCCCAGCTCGGCAATGATGCTTTTGATGCCGTTGTGGCCCCCGGCAGAGCCGTTGGGCCGGACCCGGAGTCTGCCGGGCTCCAGGGAAATGTCGTCAAACAGGACGATGATCCGCTGGGGCGGCACCTGGAAAAAGGCGCTGAGCTGCAGAACGGACCTGCCGGACAGGTTCATATAAGTCAGGGGCTTCAGCAGATACAGCCGGTTTCCGTGATAGTCCGTCTGGCCGTAGAGCCCCTGAAATTTGGCTTTGTCCACCCGGACCCCCAGCTTTTCCGCAAGCAGGTCCAGGCAGCGAAAGCCCACATTGTGCCGGGTTTTGGCGTATTCGGGGCCGGGATTGCCCAGACCCACAATGAGCCAGCGGTTGCTGTTTTGCATCAGAACAGGTCCGCAATGGAGGTGCCGCCGTGGACGTGCTCAATGGCACGGGCGAACACATGGGAAATATCCAGGAACTTGATCTTGCCGCTGGGGGTGTTGCCCGTCTGGGGAATGGTGTTCAGGAAGACCATTTCCTTGATGGGGCTGGCTTCGATGCGCTCATAAGCGGGGCCGGACAGCACACCGTGGGTGGCGCAGGCGTAAACCTCCCTGGCGCCGCCGAACTCCACCAGAGCCTGGGCGGCGTTGCACAGGGAACCGGCGGTGTCCACCATATCGTCGAACAGCAGGCAGGTCTTGCCCTTCACGTCGCCGATGATGTTCATAACCTCGCAGACGTTGGCTCTCTGACGGCGCTTGTCCACGATGGCCAGACCCATGTGAACCTTGGCTGCAAAGGCCCGGGCACGGCCCACGGAGCCAACGTCGGGGGAGACCACCACGAAGTCGTCGTGGTTATACTGGTTCTCGGGGAACTTATCGAGGAAATAGTTGACGAAAGTGGGATTGCCCAGCAGGTGATCCAGCGGAATGTCGAAGAAGCCCTGGATCTGGGGGGCATGGAGGTCCATGGTCAGCACCCGGTCGGCGCCGGCGGCGGTGATCATGTTGGCCACCAGCTTGGCAGAGATGGGATCCCGGCTCTTGGCCTTCCGATCCTGGCGGGCATAGCCGAAGTAGGGAATGACAGCGGTGATTCTGCCGGCGGAAGCGCGGCGGCAGGCATCGCACATAACGAGCAGTTCCATGAGATTGTCGTTTACGGGCTTACAGGTGGATTGAACCAGGAAAACATCGTCTCCGCGGACGGTTTCCAGAAGGCTGACGGATGCTTCGCCGTCGGCAAAGGTTTTTACCTCAGCCTTGCCCAGCTCAATGCCCAGGTTCTTGCAGATACCCTCGGCAAATTCGGGATTGGAGTTACCGCAGAAAATCTTGATATTCTCTCCGTACGTAATCATCAATGATTTACCTCGCTTCAATATTCTATTCTATTTCCATCCGGCTTCCCGGACTGCGTACAGGGGTATTATACCATTTTCCTTGTGTCAATAGCAATAGAGAATCCGTTTCAGGTGCGCCAAAAAAAAGGGCATTTCCGGGGGATACTTCCGTCAAACCAACCATATTCGATAGAATTTTACGGTTTCTGTTCTCCTTTTGCCTCCGAAAGCCTGGCGCAGGCGCCAAAGACCGGCACCAGAATGGGGTTGATCAGCCCGTATTCCATGGTGCAGTACAGGCTGGCAGCCAGAAGCACGGCAACCATTTCCCATTTGCCCTGTCCGGCTGCCCGGCAGGC
This sequence comes from Faecousia sp., assembly GCA_034099845.1. Taxonomy (GTDB): domain Bacteria; phylum Bacillota; class Clostridia; order Oscillospirales; family Oscillospiraceae; genus Faecousia. Next base: position 6,134 of record JAXEMQ010000051.1, on the reverse strand, counting down.
GCAAAAAACCGCGAGAGCCAGATACAGAAGACTGGGAACAAGCCCCAGACAGATGGGGCCGTAGGCATAGAGGCTGTCCACCGGATCCCAGCCGAAATCCACCCGGGCGCCGAAGAGGGAGATGCCAAAGAGCCGGAAGCCCTGGTTGGCGTAGCCCAGCCGCTGGGAGAAGATGGTGTTGAGGAGCTCAAAGATCCGGCTGTCCTCCCGGTAAAGAAGGGACAGTGCCACAAAGCCAAAGGCCGCCAATGCCACAAGTCCCCCGCAGACCCAGGGAACCCACTTTTTTCCCTCCAGCTTCGGCCCCAGGAACCGGAGCAGCAGGCAGAGAAACAGGGCGGCAAGCTGGGAAAAGCAGGCCGCCTTGGAGTCCGTCAGCGCAAAGAGCCCCTGGGAGAACACCAGGCAGAGGGCAAGCCCCCGGAAGCTCCGGGGGAACACCAGCAGCGCGGCAAATACCGCCGCCATGCCCCACAGGGCCAGGGTGTTGGGGTAGCCGAAGCCCAGGGTGTGGCGCACGTTGCCCCGGCCCCATACTTCGCCCCGGATCAGCAGGGTATCCTCCAGCACACCGGCAAACACCAGCAGGGTGTTGAGGGCCAGCACCCCCAGGAAAAAGCAGAGGCACAGCTTCGCGATGCGGGAAAAGGGCACATCCCGGGCACCCAATGCCAGCAGGAATACGCTGAACAGGGCCCGGGTTCCGGAAAAGACCACACCCAGCCCAAGCAGGAGAAAAATGCCGGTGAAAAGCGCCAGCTCTTTCGGGCCCCGGCCGTCCAGAAAATAGATTTTCAGGCCCAGCAGGCAGTAGCCCATGAGGGACCCCAGCAGCAGGGCGTATTTGAGCAGCGGCAGGGAAGCGGTATCGCAAAAGCCCAGATACACCGGAATCAGCAGCAGGATCAGGGCGGCGTACCACATATATTCTCCATAGCGGCGGTATTTTTGCCGCAGAACGGAAACAGACAGATTCATGAGCTTCCTCCCAAAGATGATAAAATCATTATAGAGTCGGAAGGGGACAAAGTCAACGGCGGAAAGATGGGAAAGAGAAACAGAACTATTGCATTTCATCCGCTTTTTTGCTATGATGAAACCGGAAAGAACAGGTGTTATTCGTCCTTTTCAAACTACATTCAAAGGAGCTAAGATTATGGGCCTTATCAAAGCTGCCGCCGCTGCCGCGGGCGGTATTCTGAAGGATCAGTGGAAAGAGTATTTTTACTGCGACGCGCTGCCTGAAACCACGCTGGCTGTCAAGGCCAGCAAAAAGGTGTCCGCCCGGTCTTCCAACAAGGGGAACGACAACATCATTTCCAACGGCTCTGTCATTGCCGTGGCAGACGGTCAGTGCATGATCATTGTGGATCAGGGCAAGGTAGCGGAAATCTGCGCAGAGCCCGGTGAATTCGTCTACGATTCCTCTACGGAGCCCAGCATTTTCTCCGGCGCTCTGGGCGAAAGCGTGAAAGACAGCTTTGCCGCCTTCGGCCGCCGCTTTACCTTCGGCGGGGATCCGGCCAAGGATCAGCGTGTGTACTACATCAATACCAAGGAGCTCTTCGGCAACAAGTACGGCACCCCCACGCCGGTGCCCTTCCGCGTGGTGGACCCGGACATCGGCTTCCGCACCACCATTTCCATTCGCTGCTTCGGCGAGTATTCCTACCATATCTGCGATCCCGTGCTGTTCTATAAGAACGTCTGCGGCAATTTCGGCGGCACGTTTACCCGGGACCGGCTGGATTCCCAGCTGAAAACCGAGCTGATGACCGCCCTGCAGCCTGCCTTCGGCAAGATTTCCGAAAAGGGCGTGGGCTATACGGAGCTGCCCCTGCATACCATGGATATTGCCAATGCCCTCAACGAGGTGCTGTCCGCCCAGTGGCGGAACCGGCGGGGCCTGGAGATTGTCTCCTTCGGCGTGTCCTCCGTCAGCGCCACCCCCGAGGATGAAAAGCGGCTGAAGGATATGCAGCAGTCCGTCTTCCTGGGCGGCGGCAATGCGGCCGCGGGCCGGATGGTGGATGCCACCGCCAACGCCATGGAGGCCGCTGCCAAGAATACCTCCACGGGACCCATGATGGCCTTCGCGGGCATGAACATGGCCGGCGCCGCCGGCGGTGTCAATGCCCAGACCCTGGGCACCATGGGCGGCCAGCCCATCTATCAGACCCCCGCCGCCAAAGAAGCGCCCAAGGCCGATACCTGGCGCTGCCCCGGCTGCGGCACGGAGGCCTCCGGCAATTTCTGCCCCGAGTGCGGCGCCAAAAAACCGGCTTTGGGCTGGACCTGTGCCTGCGGCAGCGTCAACAAGGGCAAGTTCTGCCCCCAGTGCGGCGCGAAGAAGCCCGCCTCCGAGCCCCTCTACAAGTGCGATAAGTGCGGCTGGGAGCCGGAAGATCCCAAGCATCCGCCGAAATTCTGCCCCGAGTGCGGCGACCCCTTTAACGACGGAGACATTGTAGGCTAACCGTTTTCGCCGCCCCTCCGGGGGTGGCGCAGCTCAAAGAGAGGGAGGGACCTCTGTGCCCAACGAAACTGTACAATACAAATGCCCGGCCTGCACGGGCCCCCTGCACTACGCCCAGGATTCCGGCAAGCTGGAATGCGAATTCTGCGGAAGCGCCTATACCCCGGAAGAGATCGAGGCTTTGCAGAAGCCCGATGCCCAGAAGGCGGCCCAGGCCTTTGAGGAGGCTCCGGAGGAACAGGAAAACTGGGTTATGTCCCAGGCGGGCAGCGACTGGGGAGCCGACGAAAAGAAGCTGCGGGCCTATTCCTGCCCCAACTGCGGGGCGGAGCTGATCTGTGAGGAGACCACCGCGGCCACCTCCTGCCCCTACTGCGGCAATCCCACGGTGATTCCGGGAAATCTCAGCGGCGCCCGGAAGCCGGACTACATCATTCCCTTTGTAAAAACCCGGGAGGACGCCGTGGCGGCGCTGACAAAGCACTACAGCCACCGGCCCATTCTTCCCAGGTCCTTTATGAAGGACAGCCACATCCAGGAGGTCAAGGGCGTATATGTGCCCTTCTGGCTTTTTGACGCCAAGGTGGACGCGGATATGACCTTCAACGCCACCCGCAGCCACAGCCACACCACCTCCGATGAAACCGTCACCGAAACGGACCACTTCCTGGTCCATCGGGCGGGCAGCCTGGAATTTCAAAAGGTGCCCGTAGACGGCGCGTCCAAAATGCCCGACGGACATATGGATGCCATCGAGCCCTACGATTATTCCGGGCTCAAGCCCTTCTCCATGTCCTATCTGCCCGGCTTCCTGGCGGACAAATACGACGTATCCCGGGAAGACAGCAGCAGCCGGGCCCGGCAGCGCTGCGTTTCCAGCACGGAAAACGCCCTGCGGGATACCGTTTTGGGGTATTCCACCTGCGTCACTACCGGCAAGCGTGTGAACATCCACCCCGGGGCTGTGAAGTATGCCCTGCTTCCTGTGTGGCTCCTTTCGACCCAGTGGCAGGGGAAAAACTTCCTCTTTGCCATGAACGGCCAGACCGGAAAGCTCATCGGGGACCTGCCCATTGACAAAAAGCGCCTCTGGGCCTATATCGCCGGAGCCTTCGCCGCGGCCACCGTGCTGCTGGGCTGGCTGTTTGTGTAAGGAGGGGCGAATATGAAACGAAAACTCTTTGTACTGTCCCTGCTGCTGGTGCTTCTGGCTGCACTGCTGGTGCCCGCCGGGGCGGAGACCCTGGACTATGTGACGGATTCCGCGGGGCTGCTGACCGGAGTCCAGCAGCAGATTCTGGAAAGCCGGGCGGAGGAAATCAGCGGGACCTATGATCTGGGGATTTACGTCATCGCCGTGGATGACTTTACCCGCTACAGCACCAAGCCGGAGATCTACGATGCCCAGGTGGAGCTCTTTGACCATTACGGCCTTGGCCTGGGAGAGGACCGGGCCGCCGCCGTGTTTTTCATCAGCATGGAAACCCGGGAATTCGTTTTTGATTTCAACGGTGAACGGGCCCAATATGCCTTTACGGAAAAGGGCCGGGACCTGATGGAGGACCGGGTGCTGCCCTACCTCCGGGACAACGACTGGTACGGCGCCTTCAACGAATTCCTGGATGTGTGTCAGGAGGATCTGGAGGCGGCCCAGGCCGGAACCCCTGTGGGCTACGGCGAGCCCAGCCGGAACGACAGTCAGGAGGGGGGCTTCTCCATCCTGTTCTTTGTGCCCGGTGTGCTGGCGGCTGCCGTCACCGGGGTTGTGCTGGTGGCGCCCATGCACTCCGCCCGGGAAAAGCACCAGGCGGACGATTACGCGGTGCCCGGCTCCATGCAGCTGACCCAGAAGTCGGACCATTTCCTCCGCCGGACGGTGACCCGGACCCCAAGGCCCAAGGAGAACAGCTCCTCGTCCTCCGGCGACAGCGTTTCCCACAGCCACTCCTCCGGCAGCCATTCCGGCAGAAGCGGCAGGTTCTGATCTATGCAAAGCGCCCTCCCTCAAAGAGGGCGCTTTTCCAATCCACCCTTTGACAATTCCGGCCGGCGGATGTATAATACCTCCGCCATTGTTGGGAGGAGAGGAAATGAAGAAAAAAATTGATATGCTGAGCGGGCCTCTTGCCTGGCCCCTCATCACCTATGCCGTGCCCATCATGCTTACCAGCGTTTTGCAGCTGCTTTTCAACGCCGCAGACCTGGTGGTGGTGGGTGCTTACTGCGGCAGCTTTTCCGTGGCGGCGGTGGGTGCCACCGGTGCCATTACCAATCTGATTGTCAATTTGTTCATCGGCCTGTCGGTGGGCACCGGCGTGGCCGTGGCCCACGGCATCGGCAGCCGGGAGTGGGAGCAGGTCCGCAATACGGTTCATACCGCCGTGCCCATGGCTCTGGTCAGCGGCCTCTTCCTCACGGTGCTGGGGGTGAGCCTTTCCGGAAGCATTCTCCGGGCCATGGGCACCCCGGAAGAGGTGCTGGGCCTGGCCACTACCTATATGGAAATCTATTTTATGGGGATTACCGCCCATATGCTCTACAATTTCTGCGCCTCCATGGTCCGGGCGGCGGGAGATACCAAAAGCCCCCTGGTGATTCTCACCGCGGCGGGGGTTGTAAATGTGGTGCTCAACATTCTCTTTGTCCGGTATCTGGGCCGGAATGTGGACGGCGTGGCCCTGGCGACGGTGCTGTCGGAGACCGGCGCGGCCATCGCCATCGTGATTCTCATGGTTCGCCGCACCGACGGCTGCCGGTTGGACCTGAGAAAGCTGCGGTTTCATAAGGAGCCCCTGAAAAAAATGCTGCGCATCGGCATCCCGGCGGGCATTCAGAGCTGTATGTTCTCTCTGTCCAACGTGCTGCTGCAATCGGCGGTGAACGGCTTCGGCGCGGTGGCGGTTTCCGGCAACGCGGCGGTGGCCAACCTGGAAGGGTTTATGTATGTGATTGAAAACAGCTTCCATCAGACTGCGGTGAACTTCGTGGGCCAGAACTGCGGCGCTTTGCAGTTCCGGCGGGTGAAAAAGGTAACGGGGCTGTGTATGGTCTATGCCGCCGTGGCGGGCATCCTGTTCGGCGGCCTGATGTGCCTGTTTGGCCCCCAGCTTTTGAGCCTTTACATCACGGATTCCCCGGAGGCCATTGCCATCGGCATTTCCAGGATGTTTGTGGATGTGGCGCCTTACTTCCTTTTCGGTCTGCAGGATGTGGTTACCGGCGCGCTGCGGGGCATCGGGGCCTCCTTTGTGTCCATGATCCTTACGGTTCTGGGCATCTGCGGCATCCGGGTTCTGTGGATTTACACCGTGTTTCAGATCCCCCGGTTCCACAGCCAGACCATGCTGTATATCTCCTATCCTCTGAGCTGGATCGTCACCCTGGTCATCCAGCTGACGGCCTTTGCCGTGATCTTCCGCAGAATGCAAAGGCGCTGCCCCCCGGAAAACGCTGCCTGAGCCCAAAAAACCTCCCTGCACAACGGCGGGGGTTCATAAGACAGTTGACAACCACAGCGGTTTGCACCGCTGTGGTTGCTCTTGTATTCTATCCCGTTATGAGATAGTATAGATTGAAATGTATCATCGAAATTGGGAATTTGGCGGGCTGGCGTGAAGCGCCCTTGGCTCCCACTCTGGGGGAGCTGGCACGGCGCATG
>JAXEMQ010000043.1:0-3311 GCA_034099845.1 Faecousia sp. | reverse complement strand
CTGATTAAGGATTGCGCCGCAGTGCGCCTTGCCTCTCCCTATGGGAGAGGTGCCCCCGCAGGGGGCGGAGAGGGCCCTCTCAGTCACGGCAGATGCCGTGCCAGCTCCCCCAAGGGGGGAGCCAAGTGCACTCCCTTAGTCAGGTAAACCCCTCTATTCTCTTTTTCTCATCATACCACATTTTCCCCCGCCGGTAAAGCCGGGACTTGCGCAAATTCTCCTCCGGTGGTAAAATTGCCCTGACGATTCCCGGCGAAAGGAGCCAAATATGGACTACGCAAGCTGTACTCTATGCCCCCGGATGTGCAACGCGAACCGGGCCAAACACTACCTGGGCTTCTGCCGGTGCCCGGACAGGGCTCTGGTCGCCAAAACCATGATTCACCACTGGGAGGAGCCTGCCCTGGCAGGCCCCGGCGGCAGCGGCGCCGTGTTCTTCGGCGGCTGCACCCTGCGCTGCTCCTTCTGCCAGAACGGAGCCATCAGCGCAGGTCCTGTGGGAGAACCCATGGATTCCGGGGCCCTCCGGAAAGCCTTTGAAGAGCTGATTGCCCAGGGGGCCGAAAACATTGATCTCATTACCCCCACACAGTTCCTTCCCACCCTGATTCCGGCGCTGACACCCAAGCTGCCCGTCCCCGTAGTGTACAACTGCGGAGGCTACGAGCGGGTGGAAACCCTGGGGCGGCTGGAAGGTCTGGTGGACATCTATCTGCCGGATATGAAGTATATGGACCCCGTGCTGGCAAAAAAGCTCTCCCGGGCCGCGGACTATCCCCACATCGCCCGGGCCGCCATCCGGGAGATGGTCCGCCAGACCGGTCCCATTGTCTGGGATGGGGACAAGGTGGTTCGTGGCACCATCATCCGCCACCTGATTCTCCCCGGCCAGGTGGAGAACTCCCTGAAGGTCCTGGACTGGATCGGCGATACCTTCCGTCCCGGGGAGGTTCTGGTAAGCCTTATGCGGCAGTATACCCCCCTGGGGAACCAACAGCCCCCTATGGACCGGCGCATCACCGACGAAGAGTATGATTCCGTCCTCAGCTGGATGTTCCTCAATGAGCTGGAAGGGTTCACCCAGGAATCGGGCTCGGCGGACACCGGGTTCATCCCGGATTTTCAGGGCGGCAGCGCCGCCGAATAAAGCGTTACGGACGTTTGGCACAAGGTACAGCTGCCGCCGGGCCCCTCGACCAGAAACAGAAATTGACCGAATTAAGGCAACACCGCACAATGGGAGCTGCGGGCTTCGGCGGATCTTTTGCCCCAATCGTGCAGCATGAAAAATGGGAAATACATCCAGTATTCCCGCATTTTCCATACCTTCGCTCGGGTCAAAACACTGGCCAAATCTCCTTGCCCCATTATGCAGTGTTGCCCTAAGCAAAACAAACTCCCATTGCTTTTTTCGGCAATGGGAGTTTTTGTTACTCTTTTATTCTCGGCAGGTTCCAGCGGTAGTGTGCCGCCAGGCACCGCAGGGCGATGACCACGCCGAAGCCCAGAATCATGGAAATCCTAGCCCCCAGGAACCGGGTCAGGGTCAGGGTCACGCCGCCGGCAATGGCGGCCACCGCGTAAATATGCTTGAGAAAAATATCCGGGATCCGGCCTGCCAGCACATCCCGCAAGGTGCCGCCGCCCACAGCGGTGAGAAACCCCAGAAATACCAGAAGAAACGCATTGTCTTCGTACCCTCTGCGGATGCCCACCATCACGCCGTCCACCGTAAAGGCGGCCAGGCCCAGGGTATCGAACCAGAAAAGCATTTTGTCGTAGACCATGCTGAGCATCTTCGGCATTTTGGTGTGCAGATACAGCAGGAAGAACACCACCAGGGCAACCAGGGCGGCAATCCCCACAAACAGGGGGTTGCGGAACATATAGGGCGGGATGTTGCCCACCATCAGGTCCCGAAGCACGCCGCCTCCGGTGGCGGTGCAGATCGCCAGAACGATGGTGCCGAACAGGTCCATCCGCTTGCCAACGCCCACCAGGGCGCCGGAAATGGCAAAGGCTATGGTGCCGATGAGGTCAAAAATCAAAAGCAGAACTTCCGTCATAGAAAGAACCCTCTCACAAATGGATTGCCGAATCAGTATACACACTTTCCACCCGAAAGGCAAGAGCGGTTTCCCCTATTTTCTGACTTACAGCAGATTTGTATACCCCATCAGGGCCATGTCCACCTCTTTGGCGCAGGCTCTGCCCTCGGCAATGGCCCAGACCACCAGGGACTGGCCCCGGCGGCAGTCGCCGGCGGCGAAGATTTTGGGGTTCTCCGTGCGGTAGTTCGCGGTGACCACGCTGCCCCGGTTGTCCCTGGGCAGGCCAAAGGCATCCGTCACATAGCTCTGGCAGCCCACGAACCCGGCGGCGATCAGCAGCAGACCGCAGGGCCGTTCTTCCTCGCTGCCCTCAATGGGCACCATGGCAAAGCGGCCGTCCACCTGCTTGCTTTCCAGCCTGACGGTGACGATGGCGGAAATCTCTCCCTTTTCATCGGTTTTGATTTCCTTCACGGTGGTCTTGTAAATCCGGGGATCCTGACCGAATACGGCGATGGCCTCCTGCTGGCCGTAATCGGTCTTCTTGACCCTGGGCCACTGGGGCCAGGGGTTGTTGGGAAGCCGCTGCTCCGGTGGGCAGGCCATCATTTCCAGCTGGGTCACACTGCTGCAGCCCTGCCGGATGGCGGTGCCCACACAGTCGTTGCCGGTGTCGCCGCCGCCTACGATGATCACGTCCTTGTCCTTTGCCGTAATGGCAAAGTCTCCGGTTTTGCCCACCACCTTTTTGGTGGCGGCGGTCAGGTAGTCCACGGCAAAGTGAACGCCCCCCGCTTCCCTGCCGGGAACCTTCAGATCTCTGGGGGTTTTGGAGCCGCAGCACAGCACCACCGCGTCGAATTCTTCCAGAAGCTTCCCGGCATCCACGTTGCCGCCGATGTCGCAGCCGGTGCGGAACGCCACACCCTCGGCCTCCATGAGCCGGATCCGGCGCTCCACCACCTTTTTGTCCAGCTTCATATTGGGAATGCCGTACATCAGCAGCCCCCCGGGGGCGTCCTCCCGTTCAAAGACGGTGACGCTGTGGCCCCGGTGGTTCAGCTGATCCGCGGCGGCCAGACCGGAGGGGCCGGAGCCGATCACCGCCACCCGCTTGCCGGAGCGGACGGGGATGGCTCTGGGGGTGATCCACCCCTGCTTCCAGCCCTCCTCCACAATGGCAAGCTCGTTGTCATGGACGGTAACCGGGCTGCCGTTCATGCCGCAGGTGCAGGCCGCCTCGCACAGCGCCGGGCACAC
>JAXEMQ010000040.1:0-30091 GCA_034099845.1 Faecousia sp. | reverse complement strand
GCTCCAGATGATCAGAGCGTTGCTGTCCCGGGTAAAGCGATCCATTTTCTCCACGCCGTAGAGCTCGCAGATGTAGTCCGCCGTGTTCTTCCAGGTGGTGCTGCGCTCCAGACCGTAGGGGTAGTGGTCCGTACCGATGACAATGACGGTATCGTCGGCGATGCCTGCGTCTTCCAGTTGCTTGATCAGAGAGGTCATGGCCTTTTCCAGCTCCAGCTGGGAAGCCAGATAGCACTTGACGGCCTCCACATAGTCCAGGTCCTTTACCAGATCATAGTTTTTTCGGGCCTGGGCGTTTTCCTTCAGGCTGTAGCCGCAGTGACCGGACACCGTCATGTAGTAGATGCTGAAGGGCTGATGGTCGATGTACTGGGGCACGGTCACATCGATCATTTCCAGATCGCTTTCCGGCCAGATTGGGGTGATGCCCTCCAGACCGCCGTAGCGGGCATAGAAGTGATCATAGCCCAGATGGGTGTGGGTTTTGTTCCGGTCGTAGAAGTTGGCGTTGTGATTGTGGTAGGCGGCGGAAAAATAGCCCAGCTTTTGCAGCTGGTGGCCCATGGTCAGGAAAAGATCCTGGCGCACCGCCTGGTTCATGCACATGCCCCCGGTGGAGGGAATCATACCCACCACGTTGGAGAATTCTCCCGTGGTGGTGCTGCCGCCCCAGGCCGGCTGATAGTAATCCGTGAATTGGATGCCCTTGGTGGCCATGCGGTACAGCGTGGGGGTCAGCTTGGGATCGATGACCTGCTTGGTAAAGGCCTCCGCGGTGATGAGAATCAGATTTTTCCCCTTGAAAAGGCCGGTGTATTGGTTCTCCCGGGCCGGGGTCAGGGAGTTGATGTAATGGTGCAGCACACCGACACCGGAATTGGGGGTGCTTTCCGCCAGCGCGGCGAAATCCAGCTTTTCCATGGTGTGGTAGCCGTATTCCACTTCCTCCGCTTCCGCTTCCGCCGGGGGCTGGGAGGGCTGCATGGGCTCTGCTTCCTCCGGCGGCTCCGGCGCCTGGGGGACTTCAAAGTCCAGATCCGCGTCCGGTCCGCTTCCGCCGTGGACGGCATCCAGAGCAATGCCCATGTTGAGACCGAATACCCGGACGGAGGTATCAAAATTGTAGGATTTTGACAGCTTGGCGGTGTCCACTTTTCCAAGGAACACAATGCCCAGACCCAGCACGTAGAACAGTACGGCGCACCCGGCAACATACAGCCGCTGCCTGCCGTGCAGGCTTTTTGCCGGGCGGGCAAACAGGGCAAACAGAAGCGTGGGTGCCATGAGAATCAGAATTTTTCCGATGCCCCCCAGGATGACACCCAGGGCCACACCGGTAAAATCGGTGGCCACACCCTTGGCGCCGCCCAGGATCATGCCCAGGGACATGAAGGCCTTGTAGGCATCCTGGCAGAAGTATTCCGCCAGGTAGAAGACCCCCAGCAGGAAGGTCAGCAGAACGGTGCCCCACTTGCACCAGCGGCTTCCGAAGAAGCCGGCAAGCAGAGCCACAATGCTGCCAAAGCCCAGGGCGAATACCCCCACGGCCAGGAATCTTGGCAGGCTCAGGGACTGGTTGACCCACAGGTGCAGCAGAATCTCAAAGTATACCGCGTTTGCGCCGGCAAACAGCCAACAGGGAATGGGAACGGATCCAAAAATGGATTTAAGCTTTCTGAAAACGGACATGAAAACCGATGGCTCCTTAACGAAAAGATAGGATTTCACTAGGGCAGCACCGCATAATGGGGCAAGGAGATTCGGCAAGAGATTTTGACCCGAGCGAAAGTATGGAAAACGGGGGAATACTGGATGTATTTCCCATTTTTTATACTGTACGATTGGGACAAAAGATCCGCCGAAGCCCGCTGTCCTCATTGTGCGGTGTTGCCCTAGAGCATATCACACTTTTTCCAATAAATCAAGAAAAGAGCGGCAGTATTTTGTTAAAGGGACTTGAAAAGGACGGGCTTTTTGTTGTAAGATAGTACAGAAAGGAAGGTGTCCCCCTTGGACGAAAAAAGAATGATCACCGTGACCCACGGCCTGAAAGAATTTGAGCTGGCTGTGGATTCGGTGCTTTATGTTGCCATGAAGCGGAACTACGCGGAGATTCATGTGGCCGGAGGGGAAGTATATACAGCCCGCATGACCATGGGTCAGCTGGAAACCGCGCTGGGCGACGGATTTCTGAAGCTCCACCGCAGCTACCTGGTATCCGCAATGGCCATTCACGACATTACGGATACGGTGAATCTGAGCAACGGAGACCAGCTGCATTTTGTTCATCAACGCAAGGGTGCAATCGAGGAGCAGCTGAAGGAGATGCAGAAGGACTTCATTGACAAGCTCTCCCGGGATGATCTGCCCGCAACCCTGGAGGAGTATCAGGAGTACTACAGAAGCTTTGAGGCCCTGCCTTTTGCTTTCGCGGACATCGAAATGGTGTTTGATGACGAGCGCAGAGCGGTTGACTGGATTTTCCGTTACGGAAACCCCGCATTGGCAAAGCTGGAAAAGCTGCCCCTTGAAAAGCTCCTGGGCGCTTCCTTCGGCAGCCTCTTCGCCAATATGGATTCCAAGTGGCTACGGGCCTATGAGCGGGCCACCCTGTACGGGGAGACTTTGGAGATCATTGACTATAGCCCGGAAATTGATACCTACCTGAAGGTGATCTGTTTCCCCACCTTCCAGGGTCACTGCGGCTGCCTGCTGTTTAACATCGAGCAGATCCGGTTTACCCGCAACAGCTCCGATGCAGAGCGGGCGCTGATGCTCTATTTCGGCAGGCTGCCGGAAAAAAACGATTTTCGATAAGAATTACCGGCTTCCCCTTTGGGAAGCCGGTTTTGTCATCGTTCAAAGCGGTATTCAATGGAGTCGGCGTAGCGGTAATAGAAGGTGGTCCCTTCCGGGAAGGAAGTCCGCAGCTCTACCAGTGCTCCGTCGGACAGGCCGGTTTCTACCTGGGTCAGGTCCGTGAGGGTGTCGGTCTTTGCGTCGTAGCCCGTGTAGACCCAGGAGGTGCCGCCCTGGAACTGGATGGCGGCCGCGGGCAGGGTGGGTACGGCCTCAGAAACCGCGGCGGCAATCCGCACGGAGGCGTTCATGCCGGAGAGCATCTGGGGCGCCCGGGGAAGGGTTACCGTAACGGTATACTTGGTGTTGCCGCCGGAGTTTTCACCGTAGGTGTTGATTTTCGTGATACTGCCGGAAAACCGCTGACCGGGCAGGGCGTCCAGGGTGATTTCCGCATCCATGCCCACCTTCAGGGAAAGAATGTCCAGTTCGTCCACCGGGAAATCCACGGTCATTTCCTCCTGTCCGGTGAGGGTGACCACAGTTTTTTGGGTGGTGTCGTAGGACTCATAGGAGGGGGTGGTGGGAACCGCGGACATGGAGTAGCCGCCCAGGGAACCGGTCATGCCGGCCATACCACCCATGCCGCCCAGCAGAGAGGACAGATCTATATTCGGCATCGAGGGCATATTACCACCCGACTGGGAACCGCCGCCCCGCTGGAAAATAATCATGCCTTCGCCAATGGCGACGGTGTCCCCCACGGAGATACTGCCCAAGGTAGACTCCTGCCAGCCGCCGTTGCTGACATACACCGTACCGCCGGAAAGGGGCGCCTCACCGGAAATATCCGTGGGCATGGAGGCCGCGGGCAGGGGATCGCCTTTTTTCAGGGACGCGGAGCCGGTGGCAACATAGAATACCCCACCATCGGTGCGGACCACCACGCCGATGGTGTATTCCTTGGCTTCCTCTTCGCCTTCGCCGGAGCCGCCGCCCTCACCGGAGCCGCCGCCCTCGCCGGAGCCGCCGCCCTCGCCGGAGCCGCCGCCCTCACCGGAGCCGCCGCCTTCACCGGAGCCGCCGCCCTCCGGCGGCATTGCCTCCCCTTCCATGAGATTTCCGGAGATCCGCGTATACCCCGGGCTGGCCTGGCTGCGCTGCCGGGTTTCCAGAGTGTCGGGGGAAACATAGTCGATTTCCGGATCCACCCCGGAGACGATGCCGGCTTCCTTCGCCCGGAGGATGCCGTCGCCGCCCAGCTGCAGGAGGCTGCCCAGCTGCTCCTCCAGCTCGTCCCGGCGGCTCAGAAGGCTCTGATATTTGGCGGTGCGGCCCGTATCCTTCAGGGTGATCAGGGTGGTGCCCTTGCTGACCTTCTGATTCAGGGAGGCGTTGATGGTCTGTACGGTGCCGTAGACCCCGGTTACCCGGAGCGCATTGTGGATGTAGAGGGTCCCCTCTCCCAGCACCCTGCCGGTTTCATCCTTCACGGTAACCGCATCGTCCGCGGGAGCCTTGGCGTCGGACACGGTTACGGTGCAAACACCGTCCTCGGAGGCCGCAGCCGTTCCGGGAAGCTCGGTGCCGTCGGAAAGGATTACGGTAAGGGCCGCATCCCGGTCCGGCTCCGCTTCCAGATCCACGGCCATTTTGCCGTCCAGGGACAGCAGCATCATGGCGCCGTGCTCATACATGGTATCCGCCGCGTCTTTGCCCTTCTCAGCATAGATCTTCTTCACCCGGCCAGAGGTGCCTGCCTGGATGATGGAGGAGGGGGAGGAATCGTAGGCGCTGGCGATGGCCCCGTCCAGGTCCTTCAGCACGGACTGAAGCTCCGTGACGGCGGTTTTGACTGCCACCGGATCAAAGGCGGCGATGGGGTCCCCCCCGGAGAGGACCTGGCCGTTTTTTACATAGTAGTTCTGAATTTCCAGCCCATCGGGAACCGTCAGGTCCGTCCCCTCCTGGGGAATCAGCGTACCGGCCCCATAGAGAATGGAGGAGATCGGCTGGGTCTGGGCCTGACAATTCTTCACGCCGGAGCGTACCGAGGTGGAGGACCGTGGCGCGGAGGGCAGGCTGGATACCAGCAGCGCCACGGCAAGCACCAGGCACAATACGGTAATCCATACCGGTCCGTTTCCGCCTCTGGGGGGGAGGACCTCCTCGTCCGTATCCAAAGGCGGCATGGAGGCGTCGGCCGGTTTTGTTTTTTCAAAAAGCTTTTTCATAATACCTCCTTAACCGCCGTAGTGCAGGGCTTCAATGGGGGGCAGTTTGGCGGCCTTGTTGGCGGGGTACAGGCCGAAGATCACGCCGATGGCAAAGCAGAAAGCCACCGCCAGCACCACCACGCCCCATTCCAGGTCAAAGGAAAGGCCCATACTGGCAACCATCACGGAAATAAGCCGCAGGACCACCCAGGAGAGGAATACGCCGATGGCGCAGCCAATCATGCACAGCACCACGCTTTCCAGCAGGAACTGCTGCAGAATCACGCCCCGGCCCGCGCCGATGGCTTTTCGGATGCCGATTTCCCGGGTCCGCTCGGTTACGGTAACCAGCATGATGTTCATTATGCCGATGCCGCCCACCACCAGGGAGATGGCCGCGATACCGCCCAGCAGCACCGTCAGAATGCCGGTGACGCTGGTCATGGCATCCTCCAGCATATTCTGAGAGAGGATGGAAAAGGCATCCTCGTCCTCACGGAACCGGTCCAGAAGCAGCTGCTTCATGGCTTTTTCGGTGGTGTCCATGTTTCCGTTTTCCGGGGCGCTGACGGAGAAGGAGGCAATGCCGGAGGAAACGGTATCGGACAGCCGCATGAGGCTGGTATAGGGAATGTAGGCCATCATGCTGTTCTTGGTCAGAATGCCGGTCAGGGATTCGTTGTCATCCTTGAGCACACCCACCACGGTGTATTTGACACCGTTCAGGGCCAGCTCCTCTCCCAGACAGTCGGTGTAGCCGATCATATCCTCGGCGGTTTTTTCCGGAATCACGCAGACGTTGGTATGGTTTTTTACGTCCGCCTGATTGAGGAACCGGCCCAGCAGCACCGTCTGGCCGTTGATGGGGGCATAGGCGGGGGTGGCACCGTAAACGGTGACGGTTTTGGAGGTGGAGCCGTATTTTCCGGTGGCGCTGGCTGTGGCGGAGGGGGCCGCCAGACCGATGCGGGGATCCGCCATCCATTCGTCCAGGGTGTCCAGGGTGACGGGCTTTCCCTTGTCGTCGGATACGGTAATGCTCAAAAGATTGCTGCCCAGGCTGGAGATGGTGTCGGTCACCGTGCCGGTGGCGCCGGAAACCAGGCTCACCAGAATCACCAGGGCCATAACGCCGATGATGATGCCCAGCATGGTCAGGAATGCCCGGAATTTGTTGCCGGAGATGGATTTCATTGCCATCTTAAATGCCTGAATCATGTATCCACCTCCGAAAGCGTTCCGTCCTTGATCCGCACGATGCGGCTGGCCTGCCTGGCTACCTCGTCATCGTGGGTGATGAGCACGATGGTATTGCCTCCGGCGTGGAGCTCGTGGAAAATATCCATGATCTCAATGGTGGTTTTGGAGTCCAGGTTTCCGGTGGGCTCGTCAGCCAGGATCAGACTGGGTTTGGTGACGATGGCCCGGGCAATGGCCACCCGCTGCTGCTGGCCGCCGGAAAGCTCTGTGGGCAGGTGTTTGGCCCGCTTTTGCAGGTTCACCCGGGCCAGGGCCGCCTCCACCCGCTCCTTCCGCTCGGACCGGGGCACCTTCTGGTAGATCAGGGGCAGCTCCACGTTTTCTTCCGCCGTGAGCTTGGAAATCAGGTTAAAGCTCTGAAAAACAAAGCCGATCTTCCGGTTCCGGATCCGGGCAAGCTCGTTTTCCGAATAGTCCTCAATGGGGGTGCCGTCCAGCAGATAGGTGCCGGAGTCGGCCACATCCAGGCAGCCCACAATGTTCATCAGGGTGGACTTACCGGAGCCGGAGGGGCCGATGATGCTGACAAATTCACCGGGGGAGATGTGCAGGTTGGCCTTGTTCAGGGCATAGACCCGTTCGCTGCCAACCTGATAGACCCGGGAAATATCCTTCAGATCAATCATATCAGCCTCCCATTCCGGGCATCCCCGCAGGCATTCCGCCGGAGGGCATCCCGCCGGGCATTCCCGTCTGGCCCTTGCTGGACTGCCTGACGCCGCCCATTCCGCCGCCCATGGGGGAGAAGTCGCCGGAAGTGGTAATGGTCATGCCGCCGAAGGTAAAGGTCTGCTCCTTGGGGGTGTAGTAGACGGTGTCGCCCTGCTTGAGGCCGGATACGATCTCCGTCAGGGTGCCGTTGGAAAGACCCATCTGCACCTCCACCATGCCGCCCAGGGTATCGGTGTCGGCATCATAGGAGGTGTAGACATAGGCGGTGGCGCTGGTCTTCTTCACCGCGTCCACCGGCAGCAGCAGGGCGTTTTCCACGCCCTCAATGGTCACATCCACATCCGCCGTCATGCCGGAGAGCATATTCTTGTCCTTGGAAAGGCACACCTTGGCGGAGTACGCGCCCTCGGTGCCGGTGGGGTCCACCTCCGTTACGGTGCCGGTGTAGGGAAGGTCGCCGATGGAATCCACGGTGACGGTGACCTCCTGGCCCACCTTCAGGGACAGAATATCGGTTTCGTCCACGGAAATGGTTACGGACATGGTTTCACAGGGATCCAGAGAGGCCAGCACCGTATCCTCCAGGGGATCGGAGCCTACGGTAACGGTATCCAGATCGGTGACACTCTGAATGGTGCCGCCGGCTTCCACCACCAGGCCGCCGTCCTTGTAGAGCTTTACCAGCTTCTGATACAGGTCCTCGTAGTCCTTCCGGTCTGCCAGCAGTTGGTCATATTCGGCGGTGTCGTCGGTATCCTTCAGGCTGAAAAGCTGGTAGGTGGAGTAGACCTTGGCGTTTTCCCTGGTCACAACGGACTGAATGGTGCCGGTATAGCCCGTCACCTTCAGGGGCTTGTGGATGTAAAGGGTGCCCTTCTGACCGTTGACGGTAACCTCGCTGTCAACCAGAGGGCCGTCATCGGTGATGAGAATGGTGGCGGTGTGGTCGGCAACGCAGTCAACGGTGCCCTCCCATTCCTTGCCGTCGCTGTCTGTCACGGTGACGGCTTCCCCGGGGGCAAAGCCGGTGTCATCCAGGTCTACGGCCAGATAGCCGTCCATGGACAGCAGGGCCAGGGCCCCTTTTTCGTACATGACGGTGGCCACATCATCGCCCTTTTCGGCATAGATGGCCTTCACCCGGCCGGGAACACCTGCGTTGATGGTGGAGCTGACCTTGTTGTTGCTGGCGCTGTGAATATCGGAGTCCAGATTGTCCAGTTTTTTCTGCACGGTGGACAGGGCGGTCAGCACGGTGCTTTTGTTGACGCTGGCCAGAAGCGTGCCCGCTTCCACCTCGTCGCCCTGCTCCACAAAGATCTCTTCCACCTTGACGGTAGAGGGGACGGAAAGGTCTTCCACATTCTCGCTGACCAGAGTGCCGGTGCCGGATACCGCGGTCTCAATGGAGCCTACGGTTACGGAAGCGGTTTTGACATTTGAGGAGCTCTGGGCGGTTACGCTGCGCTGCACCCGCTGCCGGACATACAGTACGGCGCACAGCAGCACCAGCAGCACCACGGCAATCACGGCAACAACGCGCTTGCGGGTCTGCTTCCGCTTTTGGGCCTGGTTTGTATTCGCCATAGGGGGATACCTCCATTTTCTCACAATTCGTGGACCCATTGTATAGGAAAAAACTGAAACCAGTCTGAATGAAATATAAACAGAATGTGAACATCAACCTCTGGAAAGAAAAACCGCCTGCTTTACGAATGGCGAAAAATATGGTATAATGTCGAAAACAAACAGAAAAGGAACAAAACCTCATGGATACAAAGAAAACAAATCTGCTTCGCCGGCTGCTCTGCGGCGTTCTGGCAGCCGGTTTGGTGCTGAGCCTCTGTGCCTGCGGGCGGAAGACCAGACAGACGGATGAATTGTGTCTGGGAATTGATGTTGCCCGGTATCAGGGCACCATCAGCTGGAAAAGCGTTGCCGACGCGGGGGTGAAGTTTGCCATGGTCCGGCTGGGCTACCGTACCGCGAAGGACGGCGTGATCACCGAGGACAGCAATGCCCGCTACAACCTTCAGGAGGCCAGCAAGGCGGGCATTCCCGTGGGCGGCTACTTCTTCTCCACCGCTGTCAGCAAGGAGGAGGCCCAGGAGGAAGCCCGGTGGGTGGCGGAGCTGGTTGCCAGGTATCCCATTACCTATCCCATCGTTTTCGACTGTGAGGGCTTTGATGACCCGGAAAGCCGTCAGAACGGCATGACGGCCAAGGAGCGCACGGATGTTGCCCTGGCCTTTTTGAAGCAGATCAAAAAGCTGGGCTATGAAGGAATGTTCTATGCCTCCAAAAACGAGCTGGAGGACCGGTGGGAGACAAAGCGGATTGAACGCTCCTTCAAAATCTGGGTGGCTCAGTATCCGGAAAAGCCCTATCCCGAAACCTATGCCCCCAGCTATGAGGGGAAATACCATATGTGGCAATATTCCAAGTCCTTCCGGATTCCGGGCATCTCCTCGGAGGTGGACATGAATCTTTCCTACTTTGCCTACGACGGCATTGAGCCGCCCAAGGATTCCCAGCCGCCGGAGGAGGTGGGGCCGGATCCCGAGGCCATGATGACATTCCGGGAGGTTGAGGAGACGGTCACCGCCAAGGAGCGCACCAATCTGCGCAGCATTCCCAGTCAGGGGGAGGAGAGCAGGGTGCTCTATACCCTCCTGAACGGCGAGACGGCCCGCCGCACCGCCATCAGCGACGCGGGCTGGTCCAGAGTGATCTATGACGGCCAGGTGTGCTATGCCGTCAGCAATTTCCTGACCACGGATCTTGATTACGATCCTTCCTCCGCAGGAGGCGCCGGCGGCTTCAAGACCCAGTTTGACAACGTTGCGGAAAGCGTCACCGCTAAAAATGAGGTAAATCTGCGGACCATCCCCTCCGTGGAAAACGAAGAGTCCAAGGTCATCGGCCAGCTGAAAAACGGGGACAAGGCCCAGCGCACCGGCATCAGCAACAACGGCTGGTCCCGGCTGGACTGGAACGGCACCACCTGCTACGCCGTTACCAGCTACCTGGTGGTGCTGGATGCCAACGGCAACGCGGTAGAGGTGGATACGGACGAAATCAAGACACCTTTTGAGGACATTGAAGATTTCGTAGCCCCCAAGGAAAAGGTGAACCTGCGCACCATGCCCTCGGTGGACAATCCCGCCTGCCAGGTGGCGGCCACCATCACCAGTGAGGAAACGGTGAAGCGCACCGGCATCAACCGGGATGTGGGCTGGTCCAGAGTGGAATACAACGGCCAGACCCTGTACTGCATCACCAAATACCTGAAGGAAGTGAAATAAGCGATACCCCCGCGCATTACGCAATGCGCGGGGGTATTGTTATGCTCAGTCATGGCCTGTGGTGCTGGGGATCTCCTGTAACTGGAAACGGTATTCCTGGGAAACCGCCGGGTATTTGTCCCGGTCCACCTTGCTCAGGAACATGGAAAGGGGCCGAACCCAAAGACCGCCGTCCCCGTAGAGCTTGCGGTAGATGACCATGTCGGCATTTGTTTCCGAGTCTCTGGCCACAGCTTCCACCAGGTAGTAGTCGCCCTTGAAGTGGCGGTAAATCCGCCCGATTTGGATGGTCTGCATAGGGGCCTCCTGAAGTCTGAATTGAGAGGATCATCCCGGGGAATCGACCGGATCGTGCCGTGAAAGACCCAATGATCTCCGGCGAGGGAATTGCAGGGGATCCTGCTTCTCCATGATCGTACACCAATTTCAGAAGGATGTCAATGGATCTGCCGCTTTGCGTCAGGCGGTGGGATCCTGTATCGCCCGCTTCATGGGGCTTCCCGGAATGGGTTTGCCTGAGCATTCCCGGAATACTGCCCAATTTCCAAAGAGGTGTTTTGTCTAAAAAAGAGATTATGGTTTGCGGGAATTGACATGTCCGCGATGCGGTGTATACTGGAAACCAGAAAATCAATTTGGGTTTCCGAGGAGGGAGAACATGGATCTGCGCCAACAAATTCTGGATGCCGCCGCAGGACTGTTTCAGACGGAAGGGGTAAACTTTACCATGCAGCAGGTGGCGGCGTCGCTGCGCATTAGCAAAAAAACCATCTACACAGTGTATCCCGACAAGGAGGCGCTGCTGATGGAAATGGTGGATATGCTGTTTGAGAAAATTCACCGGCGCAAGGCGGAGCTGGCCGCCCTTCCCGAGCCGCTGGAGGTCCGGCTGCAGGCGATGATCATCGCCTTGCCGGAGGAGTACGCCGCGATGGATTTTCGCCAGCTGGATGCACTGGAGGAAAGGTATCCCGCGGTGGCGGCCAGGGTGCGCCGTCATCTGGAGACCGGCTGGGAGCCCACCATGAGGCTGCTGGAACAGGGGATCACCGAGGGACGCATCCGTCCGGTGAACCTGTCGGTGCTGCGCCGTGTCATCACCGCGGCCTTTGAACAGCTGCTCTCCGGCAGAGAAGAGGGCACCTCCTATGCCGCCGAGCTGGACGCCATGATGGACATTCTGATGAACGGGATGAAGGAGAGGACCCTATGAAATACAGCATTTGCGGCTCCTGGGAATTTACCGAACAGTGGAGCGAGGATTTTCTGGACTTCCGGCTGCCCGCACAGCAGGTAGCCCTGCCCCATACCTGCAAGGAGGTGCCCCTGCACTTCGCCGACAGCGACAGCTACCAGATGGTCTGCGGCTACCGGCGCACCCTGTCCTTCCCGGAAAATCCGGGCAAACGGGTATTTCTCCAGTTTGACGGTGCCGGCCACATTGCCACACTGTATGTCAACGGCCGGGAGGCTGCCAGCCACCGCTGCGGCTACACCGCTTTCCGGGCCGAGGTTACGGAACTGCTCCGGCCCGGTGAAAACCGGATCGCCGTGAAGCTGGACACCACCGAGAATCCCGCCGTTCCGCCCTTCGGCTTTGTCATAGACTATCTGACCTACGGCGGATTGTACCGGGAGGCCTGGCTGGATCTGCGGGGCCCTGCGCTGGTGCAGGACATCTATGTGACCACGCCCACCACCCATTCCGCCTGCATCGAGCTGACCCTGGACGGCGCCCCGGCGGATGCCCGGGTTCGGGTGGAGCTGCGCTCTGCGGCGGGAGCGGTGGTATGGCAGAAAGAACAGAGCGCCGCCGAAACGGCCTTTGCCGCCCAGGTGTCCGACGCCGCCCCGTGGAACACGGAATGCCCCGCGCTGTACACCTGCACCGCGGTTCTGCTGGCCTCCGACGGCAGCGAACTGGACCGCAGCAGCACCACCTTCGGTTTCCGCACGGCGGAATTCCGGCGGGACGGGTTTTATCTCAACGGCGAAAAGACCTTCCTGCGGGGCCTCAACCGCCATCAGTGCTTCCCCTATGTGGGCTACGCCGCCCCGGAATCCATGCAGCGGGAGGATGCCCGCATTCTGAAGGAGGAGCTGGGCTGCAACGCGGTCCGCACCAGCCACTATCCCCAGAGCCAGTATTTCCTGGATGAATGCGACCGCCGCGGTTTGCTGGTGTTCACCGAAATCCCCGGCTGGCAGCACATCGGCGGCCAGGACTGGGTTGATCAGGCGGTGGAGAACGTGAAGGAGATGATTCTGCAGAACCGGTGCCACCCGTCCATCGTGCTGTGGGGGGTGCGCATCAACGAGAGTCAGGACGATGACGAGCTGTACGCCCGCACCAATGCCCTGGCCCACCGGCTGGATCCCAGCCGGGCCACCTCCGGCGTGCGGTATCTGGAAAAGAGCCACCTGCTGGAGGATGTCTACGCCTATAACGATTTCTCCCATGACGGCACCACGCCGGGTGTCAAGGCAAAAAAGGACGTGACCCCGGATACCCGCAAACCCCTGCTGATCTCGGAACACAACGGACATATGTTCCCTACAAAGTCTTATGACAGCTGGGAAAAGCGTCAGGAGCAGGCCCTGCGCCATGCCCGGGTGCTGAATGACGCCTATGCCGACGGCGAACACGCGGGCTGCTTCGGCTGGTGTATGTTTGACTATCCCACCCACAAGGATTTCGGCTCCGGCGACCGGGTGTGCTACCACGGTGTGATGGATGCCTTCCGCAACCCCAAGCCCGCCGCGGCATTGTACGCCAGCCAGGGCAGCGGCGCCCCGGTGCTGGAGGTGGCCTCCGCCATGGACATCGGCGATTATCCCGCAGGCCGAATCGGCCGGGTGGCGGTCTTTACCAATGCCGATGAGGTGCGGCTGTATAAAAACGATGTTTTCGTGACCCGGCTGCACCAGGGCGGCTATGCCGCGCTGCCCCATCCGCCCATGGTGCTGGACGATACCATCGGGCAGCTGCTGGAAACCCAGGAGGGTTTTTCAAAAAGAAAAGCAGACCGGCTGCGCACCTGCCTGCTGGCCGCGGGCAAATATGGGCTGGCGGCCATGCCCCTGCGGTACAAAGCGGCGCTGGTGTTCTGCATGGTGCGCTACGGCATGACTTTGGCCGACGGTGTGGCGCTGTACAATCAATATGTGGGCAACTGGGGCGGGGAAGCCACCCGCTGGCGGTTTGACGCTGTGCGAAACGGCGAGGTGGTGGCAAGCACCACCCGTAGTCCTTCGGCAAAGCTGCGTCTGGAAGTGACCCCCGCCTCCGACACCCTGACGGAAGGGGGCAGCTATGATATGACCGCGGTGCGGGTGCGCATCCTGGACGAAAACGGAACCCCTGCGTCCTACGCCCAGCTGCCGGTTCGGTTCACTCTGGAAGGGGAGGCCGCGCTGGTGGGACCGGCTGTGGTTACCGCGGAGGGCGGTATGTGCGGCACCTATCTGCGCACCGTGGGCTCCGGGGGCAAGGCAATACTGACGGTCAGTGCCGACGGCCTGGAACCGGTTCAGATACACTTTACCATTTTCCGCAAGGAGGTACCCCAATGGAATTGAACATGAAACAGAAAGCCGCCTTCGGCATCGGCGCTGTGGGCAAGGATATGGTGTACGCCCTGTCCTCCACCTATGTGATGTACTATTATCAGGATGTGCTGGGCCTGTCCGCTACCTTTGTGGGCCTGATCCTGATGATTGCCCGAATCTTTGACGCGGTGAACGACCCCTTCATGGGGGTGCTTGTAGCCAAAACCCGTACCCGGTGGGGGCGGTTCCGGCCCTGGCTGTTCAGCGGCACCCTGCTGAACGCGGTGGTGCTCTACGCCCTGTTTGCCGCTCCCGCCGTACAGGGCACCGCGCTGATGGTCTATTTCACGGCGGTCTATATTCTCTGGGGCGTGACCTATACCATGATGGACATTCCCTACTGGTCCATGATCCCCGCCGTCACCCGCACCCCGGCAGAGCGGGAGAGCCTTTCGGTGATCGGACGGACCTGCGCGGGCGTGGGCAGCGCCATTGTCACCATGTTTACCATGCTGCTGGTGGGTGTGTTTGGCGGCAGCAGCGAGCGGCAGGGCTTCAAAACGGTGGCGCTGCTGGTGGCCGGCTGCTTTGTGATTGCCGAGGTGCTTTGCTGCCTGCTCTTCCGGGAAAAATCCAGATCGGAGTCCAGGGTTGCCGGCATCAGGGAGATGTTCACCGCCCTTTTCCGCAACGATCAGGCCATGGTTGTGGTGGCCTCCATTGTACTTATCAACTGCGCGCTGTATCTGACCTTTAACTTTATCATCTACTTTTTCAAGTATGATTTCGGCGGCGAGGGCTGGAAAACCGGCTACACTCTGTTCTGTACCGTGGGCGGCGCCATGCAGATTCTGGGCATGATGGTGCTCTACCCGCTGCTGCGCAGAAAGTGCTCCAATACCCAGGTGTTCACGGTCAGCCTGGTGGCGGCGCTGGCGGGCTATGGGGTACTGCTGGCGCTGTGTCTGCTGGGCTTTGCGGGGAATCTGGTGGTTCTGTGCGTCCCCGGCGCGGTGGTCTTTGCCTGCAACGGAATGCTGACGGTGCTGACCACTCTGTTCCTTTCGGGCAGTGTGGATTACGGCGAACTGCAAACCGGGCAGCGGGAGGAAAGCGTCATTTTCTCCATGCAGACCTTCGTGGTCAAGGCTGCCTCCGGAGTATCCGTGTTTCTGACTGGTGTTGGACTGGACCTGATCGGCCTGGTGGGCAACACCGACGAAACCGGGCCCATTGCGGCGCAGACCGGCGGGACGCTGCTTGGACTGCGGCTGATGATGACGGTGCTGCCCATCGCGCTGCTGGCCGGGGCACTGCTGTTATTCTGCAGGAAATTCAAACTGACCGATGCCAAAATGGCCCAAATCGCGGAGGAATTGCGCCATGACGAAGCTGGCCTGGACCGTTGAGCTGGAGGGGCATCCGCCCCGTACCGGCAGGGCGGATGCTTATGGAGTGGTTCGTCTGCGCTGCGATGTGCCGGAGGGCATCCTGAAGTCGGTAACCGCCCGAATGGATTTTCCCCTGGCTCCGACGGAAAAAGCCTTCTTTAATGGCTACCAGAGCTGGACCTGGTGCCCTGAGGTGGGGCCCGGGGACCGGCAGCGGGGCGTCAGGCACATCCCGGGGCCCCTGCGGAAGAAGTACGGCTTTGACCGCTACGGCGACTATCATTTTGCGGATTACCCCTGCCGCCCCGGCTGTTTCCATGGATTCTCCTACGGCTATTTCCGGCAGGGAGAACAATACCGCCTGTTCGCCTCCCTGGACGAAAGGCCCGGCTACACCATGTTCTCCTATGACGGGAAGACCCGGGTGCTGACCATTACCCGGGATTGCGCCGGCGTGCGCCACCCCGGCGGAACGCTGGCAGCCTTTGACCTCTATTTTGCTCAGGGCAGCGAAAGCGCGGTGTTTGACGGCTGGTTCGCCGCCATGAACTGCCGCCCCAGAACTTCCGCGCCGCTGGCGGGCTACACCAGCTGGTATAACCGCTACGAGGCCATTACGGAGCGGGATGTGAGAAACGATCTGCAGGGCTGCCGGGAGCTGCTGCAGCCGGGAGACCTTTTTCAGATCGACGACGGCTGGGAACCGACCGTGGGGGACTGGCTGGAACCGGATGAGGCCAAATTCCCCGGGGGGATGGGGGCACTGTCGGAGGAAATTCACAAAAACGGTTTCCGCAGCGGGCTGTGGCTGGCCCCCTTTGCCTGCACGGAGCAGTCGGAGCTCTATCGGCAGCATCCGGATTGGGTGCTGAAAAAGGACGGAAAGCCCTGGAAGGCCGGCGGAAACTGGGGCGGCTTCTACGCCCTGAATATCGACATTCCCGCTGTGCAGGCGTATCTGGAGCAGGTGTTTGACCGGGTGCTGAACCAGTGGGGCTACGACCTGGTCAAATTGGATTTCCTCTATGCCGCCGCGCCCTTCGGCACCCAGCGGGAGAGCCGGGCGGGACGGATGAGCCGGGCCATGGAGCTGCTGCGCCGCTGGTGCTCCGATAAGCTGATTCTGGGCTGCGGTGTGCCGCTGATGCCTGCCTTCGGACAGGTGGATTACTGCCGCATCGGCTGCGATGTCAGCCTGAGCTGGGACGATAAGTGGTATATGCGCCTGTTCCACCGGGAGCGGGTGTCCACCAGTCACTCCCTGGACAATACCCTCAATCGCCGCCAGCTGGGCGGACGGGCCTTTGGCAATGACCCGGATGTGTTTTTCCTGCGGGATGAAAACTGCAGTCTGTCGCCTGCCCAAAAACGCTTCCTGGCAGAGACCAACGTCCGGTATGGACAGGTGCTGCTCATCTCCGACGATCCCAGTGCCTATACCCCTGAAATGAAAGAACAGTACCGGAGCCTGCGCCGGGAATGGGCGGAAAACACCGGCTTCGGCAGCCGCCCCTAACTGAGCCCGGGCAAAACCCGCGGCTGCGCCGGGCTAAGTGGGTTCCAATCCGGGACTTTTCCTACAAAAGAACCACCAGCATAGCTGGCGGCGCAGTACGCACGCTGCCGCGGCAGTCTCTAACGGAATTCGCATAACTTCCTGAAAAAATTGCCGATCCTGTTGCTGTCACATATGACAAAAGAGGAGAAAAGCGTCACGTTCTTTTGAAATGGGGAAAAGAAAAGCGTCTGCCGTTTCCGATAGACGCTTTCAGGAAAGATTGGTGTTTACAGGAATTTCTTCATGACACGCATATAGTCGCGCTTCCCATTAAAAATCGCCATGACATAGGCTGTGTTCATTTCCTTTTCGTACAAATAGAAAAGGAGGTAATCCTTGCAGACAAGGAAACGATAACCGCTGCTTTTCAGCACCCGATCTCTTGGAATTGCACCGGACTCCGGGAACTGTTCCAGAATCCTGGTTTTTTCCTGAAGCTCTCTGACAAAGGCAGTGGCCAGATTTTTATCCTTTGACAGATCCGCAAGGTAGACAGCGATGTCCCGGAGATCCGATTTGGCCGTATCCGTAAATACAATTTTGCAATTCATACATCCAGGCGCTCCAATTCACCGAGAATGTCGGCGAAAGCATCGTCCGCACGCTGCACTCTGCCAAGTTTGATGTCATCCATCGCCTGTGCCAGATGAGAATACACACTTAGCTTTGCTTCCAGTTCGCTGATATAGTGCAGCTGATCCTGGAAATCCTCATGGCTGAGAAGTACCGTATCTTCCTTGCCATTTACGGTAATCGCCACCGGATTTTGTCTGGTAAGGGCAGAAATCTGCGCATAGTTTGTACGAATATCCTTTGAAGGACGGATAGAAATGCTTGGACTCATAAAAACACCTCCTGCATTTGGTAGTCATATTATATTCTAATTATGCCACCATGTCAACAGGGATATGCAAAACAGGAAGCGTAATGCGTGGTCATAGAAACAAATGCCTCTGTTGGGCGGGATCATTTCAAAAGCCGGGGATAGTTGGTTTTTCCATTGACGACCCGGTAGATATACACGGCATTGTCAATGATTTTATAGATCGCAACATAGGTGTTGGTTAGTACCAGCTTTCGGAATCCCTGTGCGGCCAGGAGTGGGTCGGGGTGTATCTGCCCCATCAGTGGATAGTCGGACAGCTTCCCAATGGTCGTTTCCATCGTGGCATAAAGCTTCCTGGCCGAAGGTACACCTGCATTCGTGATATGGAATTTTACGATTTCCTCCATATCGGAAACAGCGGGGGAGAGGTATTCAAGCTTAACCTTCGTAGGCATCGAACAGCGCCTCCATTCTCTCGTGGAGCTGTTCCGGCGTCAAAGCGGGCTCTCCATTCAGGCGGCTCATCTCTGCGGCATAAACGGCATCCCGGTGACGGAACATTTTTTCCCGCTCCTCAAATGCCGCCATACTCATGAACACACCATCATCTTCTCCCTTATTGGTGATAAAGATTGGCTCACCAGATGCTTTGGCCAACTCTGAAATCTGGGTATATTCATTTCGCAATGCGGAAGATGGTCTGATTTGCATACTGTACCCTCCTACATATCAATTTATTGATAGTATTATATCATATTACACAGAATATGCAACGGGGATTTGATCAGAAGAAGAGAACGGGATAGGAATTCAGAGGAACAAATACCTCTGCCACGGACAAATACGCTTGTTTACCCGTTTGCCGGATGCAGGACTGCCAGATCTTTCTGTGTGAAATGTATCCGAAAACCAGTGTTTGCACTGGTTTTGCCAACATGCCACCGGCATGTTGGAGAGCTTGTCGGAAAACCCCTTCGGGCTTTTCCGCCAGTTTTTGCAGTCTGCTGCGCGCATAATTTGTTCGCCATTGGCGAACAAATTCCATACATTATGGAGCAATTGCCACGGGCAATTGTTCCATTAGATTCGCTGCGCGACGCCCCGCACTTGCAGCCTGAGATGTATTTTCTGCCAGGTACACGCCCCGGCAGAAAATGATTCGGATTCTTTTCGCTGCTGACACAGCGAACTCTGCGAGGCTTTTTGACAGACTGACCCCTCCGGAAACGAATGTTTCCGGAGGGGTACTGCTTTGCTTGTGCCAGTCAAACCCCGGGCTTTGCCCGGGGGTTTAACTGATCCGGATATGTGTCGTGTGGCCGGGATCAGAGCTTCTCGTAGGAGAAGTCCTCAAATTTGACCTTATCGCCCACGTCCACATCGCCGATGATGGCCAGGGCAACATGGGACTCGGTGCCGGTTTCATCGTAACGCAGGACGGCGTAGTCGCCGTCAATGG
The DNA here is from genome assembly GCA_034099845.1 of Faecousia sp. GTDB lineage: Bacteria > Bacillota > Clostridia > Oscillospirales > Oscillospiraceae > Faecousia. Next base: position 11,056 of record JAXEMQ010000040.1, on the reverse strand, counting down.
CAATCACAGTTCCAATCATCATATGCTCCTTTCAAAAATCCTCCCCCTGAATGCTCAGGGGGAGGACCTCAGGTTATTTCAGCGGAAATGTACCGGGAATCAGTCCTTGTACATCTCAACCAGCTTCAGCAGGTGCTCGTAACGCTCCTTGGCAGCAGCCTCGTTCTTGGCGAACAGATCGGTTGCGCGCTCGGGGAACTCACGGGTCAGACGGCTGTAGCGGGCCTCGTTCATCAGGAACTCCTGATAGCCGCCCTTGGGAGCCTTGGAGTCCAGAGTGAACTTGCCGGTGGCCTTGGAGGGATCGAAGCGGAACAGGTTCCAGTAGCCGCACTCGACAGCCTTCTTCATCTCGGCCTGGCAGTTGGTCATGCCGCCCTTGATGGAGTGCATCTCGCAGGGAGCGTAGCCGATGATCAGGGAAGGACCATGGTAGGCTTCTGCCTCGGTGATGGCCTTCAGGGTCTGAGCCTGGTTGGCGCCCATGGCAACCTGAGCAACGTAAACATAGCCGTAGCTCATGGCAATCTCAGCCAGGGACTTCTTCTTGGTTTCCTTACCGGAGGCAGCGAACTGAGCAACCTGGCCGATGTTGGAAGCCTTGGAGGCCTGTCCGCCGGTGTTGGAGTAAACTTCGGTATCGAAGACGAAGACGTTGACGTCCTTGTTGGAAGCCAGAACATGGTCAACACCGCCGAAGCCGATGTCGTATGCCCAGCCGTCGCCGCCGAAGATCCACACGGACTTCTTGGACAGGTATTCCTTCTTGGACAGGATTTCCTTAACGGTGTCGCAGCAAACATTTGCTTCCAGGTTGGCAACCAGAGCCTTGGTAGCAGCCTTGTTGGCGGTGCCGTCGTTGTAGGTGTCCAGCCAAGCCTGGCAGGCAGCCTTGCGGTCCTCGTCAGCGGTGGCAGCCATCACGGAACGGACCTTGTTTGCCAGGGACTCACGGATCACGGACTGAGCGGTGTACATACCCAGGCCATGCTCTGCGTTGTCTTCGAACAGGGAGTTGGCCCAAGCGGGACCGTGGCCCTCATCGTTGACACAGTAGGGAGCGGTGGCAGCGGGGCCGCCCCAGATGGAGGAACAGCCGGTGGCGTTGGAGATGTACATCCGGTCGCCGAACAGCTGGGTCACCAGACGGGCGTAAGAGGTTTCGGCACAGCCGGCGCAGGAGCCGGAGAACTCCAGCAGAGGCTTGTGGAACTGAGAACCCTTAACGGTAGCGTCCTGCATATCCTTCTTCTCGGCAACCTTGGAAACCATGTAGTTCCAGACAGGCTGCTCGCCCAGCTCCTGCTCCTGAGGAACCATGGCAATGGCCTGAGTGGGGCAGACACCGACGCAGACGCCGCAGCCCATGCAGTCCAGAGGAGAAACAGCCATCATGTACTTGTAAACGCCCTTGCCCTTGCCGGCCTTGACGTCCACCAGGCGGGCACCGGCGGGAGCGGCAGCAGCCTCAGCCTCGGTCAGCGCGAAGGGACGGATGGTAGCATGGGGGCAGACATAAGCACAGTTGTTGCACTGAATGCACTTGGTCTCGTCCCAGTGAGGAACGGTAACGGCAACGCCGCGCTTCTCGTAAGCGGAAGCACCCAGGGGGAACTGACCGTCGGCCAGGTTCTCGAAGGCGGAAACGGGCAGGCTGTAGCCGTCCATCTTGCCGATGGGGTTCAGGATGGTCTTGACAACCTTCACGGTGTCGGCGCGGCCTTCCAGAGTGAGCTCGGGCTTGTTGTCCTCAGCGGTAGCCCAGGAAGCGGGAACATCGATCTTGGTGTAAGCGGTTGCACCGGCATCGATGGCGTTCCAGTTCTTTTCAACAACGTCCATGCCCTTCTTGGCGTAGGAGTGCTCAGCAGCGTCCTTCATGTACTTGACGGCATCCTCGGCGGGCATAACCTTGGCCAGGGAGAAGAAAGCGGACTGCAGGATGGTGTTGGTGCGCTTGCCCATGCCCACCTTGATGGCCAGGTCAATGGCGTTGATGGTGTAGAGCTGAATGTTGTTGTTGGCGATGTAACGCTTGGAAGCGGCATCCAGGTGGTGCTCCAGCTCCGCCATATCCCACTGGCAGTTGATCAGGAACACGCCGCCGGGCTTTACGTCCTGCACAATCTTAAAGCCCTTGGTGATGTAGGAGGGGTTGTGGCAGGCGACGAAGTCGGCCTTGTTGATGTAGTAAGGAGACTTGATGGGCTTGTCACCGAAACGCAGGTGGGAAACGGTCACGCCGCCGGTCTTCTTGGAGTCGTACTGGAAGTAAGCCTGTACGTACTTGTCGGTGTGGTCACCGATGATCTTGATGGAGTTCTTGTTGGCGCCAACGGTGCCGTCGCCGCCCAGACCCCAGAACTTGCACTCGATGGTGCCCTCAGCAGCGGTGTTGGGGGAGACCTTCTCGTCCAGGGACAGGTGGGTAACGTCGTCAACGATGCCGATGGTGAACTCGTTCTTGGGAGCGTCCTTCGCCAGCTCTTCGTACACGGCGAAGACGGAAGCGGGATGGGTATCCTTGGAACCCAGACCGTAACGGCCGCCGATGACGGTCACGTCGTTGCGGCCGGCCTTTGCCAGAGCCATAACCACGTCCTGGTACAGAGGCTCGCCCTGGGAGCCGGGCTCCTTGGTGCGGTCCAGAACAGCGATCTTCTTGGCGGTTGCGGGGATGGCGGCCAGCAGCTTGTCAGCGCAGAAGGGACGGAACAGACGGACCTTCACCAGGCCGACCTTCTCACCGTGGGCGTTCAGGTAGTCAATGACTTCCTCAGCTACGTCGTTGATGGAGCCCATGGCCACGATCACGCGGTCGGCATCCTCAGCGCCGTAGTAGTTGAACAGCTGGTAGTTGGTGCCCAGCTTCTCGTTGACCTTGGCCATGTACTTCTCCACCACTGCGGGCAGGGCGTTGTAGTACTTGTTGCAGGCCTCACGATGCTGGAAGAAGATGTCGTCGTTCTCGTGGGAACCACGCATGGCGGGACGCTCGGGGTTCAGGGAGTGGGCACGGAAAGCATTGACCGCATCCATGTTGACCATTTCCTTCAGGTCCTCGTAATCCCAGATGGCAACCTTCTGGATTTCGTGAGAGGTACGGAAACCGTCAAAGAAGTTGATGAAGGGAACCCGGCCCTCGATGGCGGCCAGGTGGGCGACGGCGCCCAGATCCATAACTTCCTGGACGTTGGTCTCGCACAGCATGGCGAAACCGGTCTGACGGCAGGCGTAAACGTCGGAGTGATCACCGAAGATGTTCAGAGCCTGGGTGGCAACGGTACGCGCGGACACATGGAACACGCAGGGCAGCAGCTCACCGGCAATCTTGTACATGTTGGGGATCATCAGCAGCAGGCCCTGGGAAGCAGTGTAGGTGGTGGTCAGAGCACCGGCGGCCAGAGAGCCGTGAACGGTACCGGCAGCACCTGCCTCAGACTGCATCTCAACGACCTTTACGGTGTCGCCAAAGATGTTTTTACGGCCGGCAGCGGACCACTGGTCAACATTGTCGGCCATGGGGCTGGACGGGGTAATGGGGTAAATGCCAGCAACCTCGGTAAAGGCATAGCTGACGTGGGCGGCAGCGGTATTGCCGTCCATGGTTTTAAATTTTCTTGCCAAAATGAAATACCTCCTAAAGGATTCAAGTTTTGCACATACATTCTAGCATAGGTCAACCGGATTGTAAAGCCAGAAAGGCGCATTTTTGTGAAAATTTCACGATAGACGAACCAAATATTACACAATATGACCGAATGAGGCTCTGCCGGATACACCGAAAGAAATAGGGATTGTTTTTTGCCGCGTTATAGGTTAATATGGAATTTATACATGTATAGGCGGCGAATAATACCCTGTTGTCCGGCCGCCGAAAGGGGTGGCAGAATTGATCTGCAGTGTGCAAACCTTAGGCATTTCCGGCATCTGCGGCAGCCCGGTTTCCTGCGAGTGTTTTATCTCCAACGGACTGCCCGGCTTTGAGATCGTTGGTCTGCCGGATGCCGCCGTGAAGGAGGCCCGGGAGCGGGTCCGGGCGGCGGTGAAGAGCAGCCATCTGAAATTTCCGGTCAGCCGGATTACGGTAAATCTGGCCCCTGCCAGCCAGAAGAAGGCGGGTACTCATTATGACCTGCCCATCCTTCTGAGCATTCTGGCGGCTTCCGGAGAGGTGCGGCCGCCCAGAGAGGACTGCGCCTTTCTGGGGGAGGTCAGCCTGGACGGAATGATTCGGGGCGTATCCGGTGTGCTGCCTATGGCCCTGGCCGCCAAACAGGCGGGGATTCGTCAGCTCTATGTTCCGGCGGAAAACGCGGCGGAGGCCACCCTGGCCCGGGGACCGGAGGTAATCCCGGTTCACACCGTGGCAGAGCTGGCAGAGGGCTTAAACGGACTGGCGCAGCTGCAGCCGGAGCCCCTGTGGGTGCCGGAGCAGACCCGGGAGCCGGAACCGGACTTTCGGGATGTGCTGGGTCAGGAGAATGTAAAGCGGGCGCTGGAGATTGCGGCGGCAGGCAGCCACAATGTGCTGCTGATCGGCCCGCCGGGTTCGGGAAAGAGTATGCTTTCCAAACGGCTCCCGTCGATTCTGCCGGATATGACCTGGAAGGAATCCCTGGAGGTCAGTCAGATTTATTCCGTAATGGGAATGCTTTCCTCTAAAAATCCCCTGGTCACACGGCGGCCCTTCCGGTCGCCCCACCATACGGTTTCCAATGCGGGTCTGGTGGGCGGCGGCAGCAATCCGAAGCCCGGCGAGATCAGCCTTGCCCATAAGGGGGTTCTGTTCCTGGACGAGCTGCCGGAGTTTCGGAAGGATTCTCTGGATCTGATGCGTCAGCCCCTGGAGGACGGAAAGGTGACCATTTCCCGGGTGTCGGGCTCCACCACCTATCCCGCGGAATTTATGATGGTCTGCGCCATGAATCCCTGCAAGTGCGGCTGGTACGGAGATCCCAGCGGCCGCTGCAAGTGTTCCCAGCAGTCGGTGGAGAACTACCAGAGTCGGATTTCCGGCCCCATGCTGGACCGGATTGACATCATTGTGGAGGTTGCTTCCGTTCATTTTGAGGACCTGCGCAGCCGGGCGGAGGCGGAAGCCTCCGGCGCGGTGAAGGAACGGGTCAACGCCGCCAGAAGGATTCAGCTGGAACGGTTCGGCGATGGCTCCGGAATGTGCAACGCCCGGATGGGTCCCCAGGAACTGCGCAGCTACTGCGCGCTTTCCGATGATTGCGCCGCCATTATGAAGCAGGCCTTTGACACCATGGGCCTGACGGCCAGAAGCTACGACCGGATTCTGCGTGTGGCCCGGACCATCGCGGATCTGGACGGCAGCCGGGAAATCGCGCTGCCCCACCTGGCGGAAGCCATTCAGTACCGGGCTGTGAGCCTGGGGACTTCCTGAAGGGGCAGAAAGCTGAGAGGTTCCCCTACAGGGGGGAACCTACCGGAAAATATTTTGCGTTTTTCCTTGAAATATGGATAATAATCCTGTATACTATCCTGGATTTTGCGAATTCTCCGGGAGAACCGGATTGATAGCATACAGAAAGGAATCGAAATGAACGAAATTTTTCTTTTGAAGCTGGGGGAGATTATCCTCAAGGGCTCCAACAAGCGCCAGTTTGAGAACAAACTCCGGCAGAATATCCGCAGACGTATGAAGGCCTATGGTAATTTTGATGTGTATATCCTGCAGTCTACGGTATATGTGGAGCCGGAGGATGAGAACGCGGATGTGGAAGGTGCCTGGGAAGCCTGTAAAAGCGTCTTCGGCGTGAACAGCATCTGCCGCTGCCGCCCCTGTGAAAAGAACCTGGACGCCATTTTTGCAGCCGTGGAGGAGTATCTGGGGGATGAGCTGGACTGCGCCAAATCCTTTAAGGTGGAATCCAAGCGGTCCGACAAGCAGTTTCCCATGGGCTCCATCGCCATTTCTCAGGAAATCGGCGGCCGGCTGGCGGAAGCCCACCCCGGCGTTGCGGTGGATGTGCACCACCCGGAATACACGGTGTATGTGGAGGTCCGGGATCACGCCGCCTATGTGCACGGCCCCGCGCTGCCCGGCGCGGGAGGTCTTCCCACCGGCGTTGGCGGCAGGGCCATGTGCCTGCTGTCCGGCGGCATTGACTCTCCCGTATCTGCCTATATGATGGCCAAGCGGGGTGTGGAAATCGAGTCCGTACACTTCTTCTCCTATCCCTACACCTCTCAGCTGGCAAAAGACAAGGTGCTGGAGCTGGCAAGGCTGGTTACCCGTTACAGCGGAAAGATGACGGTGAACATCGTCTCCTTTACGGAGATCCAGGAGGCCATTCGGGATAACTGTCCGGAAGAATACTTTACCCTGATTATGCGCCGGTTTATGATGGACATTTCCCAGCGCCTGGCCCGGGAGGACGGCTGCGGCGCCCTGGTCACCGGTGAGAACCTGGGGCAGGTGGCCTCCCAGACCATGGAAGCCATGACCGTTACCGGTGCAGTGGTGGAAATGCCTGTTTTCATGCCTTTGGTGGGGATGGACAAGGAGGAGATTGTCACCATTGCCCGTAAGATTGGAACATTGGAAACCTCCATTCTTCCTTATGAGGACTGCTGCACCGTCTTCACCCCCAAGCATCCCAAGACCAAGCCCACGCTGGGCCAGGTGCTCCACGCGGAACGGAAGCTGGACCGGGAAGCACTGATTGCCAGAGCCCTGGAATCCGTTGAGAAAGTTAAGGTTGCCTTCCATGACGAGCCTCTGCTGTAATGTACTGTCCGCTCTGAAGGGGAAGACCCTGGTTACGGCGGAAAGCTGTACCGGCGGCGGTATCGGAGCGGCGCTGACGGCGATTCCCGGCAGCTCGGAGGTATATAAGGGCGGCATTATCAGCTATACCAACTGGGTCAAGCACAATCTGCTGGGGGTTCCTCAGGAGCTGCTGGATACGCTGGGCGCGGTTTCCGGCCCGGTGGCGGAAGCCATGGCCCAGGGAGCGAGAAAAGCCCTCCAAGCCCATGCGGCTGTATCCGTAACCGGTCTTGCCGGACCGGGTGGGGACGACTTTGGAAATCCCGTGGGGCTTGTCTTCATCGGCTACAGTGAGGAAGGCCGGACCCTGTCCCGCAGATACCTGTTTTCCGGGGACCGGGATCAGGTCCGGTCACAGGCGGTGCGGGAAGCGCTGAAGCTGGTGCTGGAGCTACAAAACATATAGAGCAACACCGTACAATGGGTGTTGCCCTAAAAAACGGCGGTCATCTTTGGAGATGGCCGCCGTTTTTGGACGCTTTTACTTATTGGTGGGGTCGTAGTTGACGATGATGTCGTGAGCCGTCAGCTCCGATACGCTGGGAATTTCATTGCCGTAGACATTGACCTGAACCAGGTGGAAGCACTCGGCCAGGGCGTCAATATTGGTGATCAGGTTGTAATCCATATAGATATAACCGATCTGGGGCATTTTCGCCAGATTGTCAATGGATGTGACAACGTTGTAGGAGCCGTCGATGACCTGCATGGAGGCATTTTCGGGGAACTCCGGAATGTCTGCCACATGGTTATAGGAGAAGTCCAGGCTTTCCAGCGTGCCCAGACCGGCGATACCGTCCAGGCTTTCAATGGTATTGTTGGACACGGTTAGAGTTTTGAGAGCGCTGCAGCCAGTGAGGCCGTCCAGAGATGTGAGCTGATTGTAGTCCACCCGCAGCTCGCTGAGAATGGGCAGGGCAGAGGCGGTGGAAACATCGGACAGCTGATTGTTGGAGGCGTTCAGGCTGGTGAGCCGGATACAGCCGGACAGAGGCGCAATGGTGCTGAGGGAATTGTAAGATACATCCAGGCTTTCCAGGTTGGTCAGGCTGCCGATCACGGTCAGATCGGTTACGGCGTTGTGCTGCAGATACAGCTGCGTCAGACCGGTCAGGCCGCTCAGGGGCTCCAGATTCCGGATGGTGTTGCTGCTCAAATCCAGGGTGGTGAGCTTCTGAGCCCCTTCCAGACCGGCAATGGTACTCAGGCCGCAGTCGGAAAGGTTCAGCTCCTGAAGCGCGGGCAGCCCGGCAATCACGGAAAGGGAATCAGTCGGGAACCGGCAGGTAGACAGGTTCAGCGTTTTCAGGTGGCTCAGTTCGCTCAGATCATTCAGGTTGCTCATGTTCCGGCCGGAAAGAGTCAGACTTTCCAGATAGGTCATATACTTCAGGTCTTCCAGAGTGGCTGCCTCCGTCGGAACCTCAAACTCCGTAATCTGCCACAGGTCGTTGGTAAAGATGGTATGGCTGGGTTCGCACTTGAGGATGTCCCGTACTGCGGCTTCCATGGCGGCGTCCCGGAATTCCACGGGTTCAATTACGCCGCCGATGGTGTAGCCCAGAATGGTCACAGGGCTGACAAGACCGTTGTCCGCCACGCTGATGGCGTAGATCTGGGTTTCACCCAGAGGCAGTGCCAGAGGCTCGGAGTAGGGCGCGTCCGCAACGGAAGGGTAATCCCCGTCTGTGGTGTAGTACAGGGTGCCGGTGGAGGAGGTAAGGGCCACACGGATATACTGACTGTAGTAGCCGGAATCGTAGTCGGCGGTGGGAGCGGTGGGCCGCAAAGCCGCCAGCTCGGAGGCGATGGTGGGGTTTTTGATGTTCGCCAGCAGAGAAACCGCGTCCAGCAGCTTATCCTGCTCCACATAGGTTTTGCTCAGAGCCATGTAGAGCTCTTTGGTTGCCCCTGCCTGAATGGCTTTGGACAGGGTAACCTCCGCCTTGGTGTAGTTGCCGATGGATTTATACTGGTTGGCAAGCTCAATGGCGACGTTTTCGTCCTGGCCGGAATAGTTGTAGGCCAGGTTATAAAACCAGGAGGACAGGCCGTGGTTGCCTTTGATGTCATTGTAGCGGGCCTGCTGCAGCAGCATATCCCGGGTGAAGTCCCGGTCGTATACAAACAGATACCATCCGATGCTGATGATCAGCGCGAAAGCCAGCAGCAGCGGCACCAGAATGTGCATTACTTTTTTCATAGGGAAAGCTCCATTCTTTCGGAATTTCACAGTACATTATACAATATTCTGTGAAAAATGTCAAGTCCGGCGGGTTTCTGGGGGAAATATGACATTTTTATTGCTTTTTCGCCTGCTTAATGCTCAGGCTGATCCGGTGGCGCTGCTCGTCCACGCTCAGTACCACCACATCCACCACATCGCCCACCTTTACCGCTTCGCTGGGGTGCTTCAGCCGGCGGGAGCAGACCTCGGAGATATGAACAAGACCGTCCTGATGTACACCAATGTCCACAAAAACGCCGAAATCAATCACATTGCGCACCGTGCCGCTCAGCACCATGCCGGGCTTCAGATCCTTCATTTCCAGCACATCCTTCCGCAGAATGGGCTTGGGCAGCTCGTCACGGGGGTCACGGCCGGGCTTGCTGAGCTCTTTCGCAATATCTTCCAAAGTGGGCTCGCCCACATTCAGCTCTCCGGCTGCCTTTGAAACACCGTAGGCTGCCAGCAGAGAGGGAAGTCGACTGGGATCCTTGCAGTTCAGCAGTGTCAGCAGGGCTTTGGCGGCGGCATAGGATTCCGGGTGGACGCCGGTATGATCCAGCATCTCCTTGCTCTCCGGAACCCGCAGGAACCCTGCGCACTGTTCAAATGCCTTTGGGCCCAGCTTGGGCACCTTTTTCAGCTGAGATCTGGCGGTGAAGGGGCCGTTTTCCTCCCGGTAGGCCACAATGTTTTTTGCGGTGGCCGCCGTCAGGCCGGAAACCTGTTGGAGTAAGCTCCGGGAGGCGGTGTTCACATCCACGCCAACGGCATTGACGCAGTCCTCCACCACGGCGCCCAGGGCGGCATCCAGCTCCTTCTGGGGACAATCATGCTGATACTGGCCCACACCGATGGCCTTGGGGTCGATTTTTACCAGCTCGGCCAGGGGATCCTGAAGGCGGCGGGCAATGGAGACGGCAGAGCGCAGATTGACGTCATACTCCGGGAATTCCTCCGCGGCCAGGGGCGAGGCAGAATACACGGAGGCACCGGCTTCACTGACGATCATATAGCTGGCCTCCGGAAAGGAACGCAGCAACTCCACGGTCATGGCCTCCGTCTCCCGGGAGGCGGTGCCGTTGCCGATGGCAATGTGCCGGACCTGATGCCTGCGCATGAGGCCGGAAAGCACGGAAATGGCTTCCTGCTTCTTTCGTTCACTGAAGGTGGGGTAGACCACGCCGGTATCCAGCACCTTGCCGGTGGCATCCACCACCGCAACTTTGCAGCCGTTGCGGTAGCCGGGGTCCAGACCCATGGTTACAAAGCCCTTCACAGGGGGCTGCATCAGCAGGGGTTTCAGGTTCAGGGCGAAGTTGTGGATGGCACCCTGGCTGGCCCGTTCGGTGAGGGCATTGCGGACCTCCCGCTGGATGGAGGGGAAAATCAGCCGTTCGAAGGCATCCTCGGCAGCGGTCTTCACAAGCTGAGATACCTGCATGGTAGGCTTCAGCGCGGCACGGCATACCAGCGCGGCGCCTTCGTTGCCGGGCAGGCAGACGCTAACCTTCAGAACGTCCTCCTTTTCGCCCCGGTTGATGGCAAGAATCTGGTGATCCAGCAGCCGGGAGACGGGGGAAGTGAAATCATAGTAGAGCTTGTATACCGTATCCGTTTCCGGATCTCCCTTGCTGACAAGACTTCCCCGGCGCATAACCAGCTCCCGCAGAGCCTTGCGGATGTCCGCATCGTCGGAAAGATTTTCAGCAATGATGTCGCAGGCACCGGCAATGGCTTCTTCTTTGGATGCAACGCCCTTTTCTTCGTCTACAAAGGTCAGCGCCAGCTGCGCAATGTCCTGCCCATCCTGGGCGAAAATCGCCTGGGCCAGGGGATCCAGCCCCTTTTCCCGGGCAATGGAGCCCCGGGTGCGGCGCTTCTGCTTGTAGGGACGGTAGAGGTCCTCCACCTCGGTCATGGTGGCGGCGCTGTCGATGGCGGCGCTCAGTTCTTCCGTAAGCTTGCCCTGGTTTTCTATGGATTTTTTCACTTCGTCTCTGCGCTGCTGGAGGGAGCGCAGGTAGGTC